>CAMZLS010000074.1 GCA_947311765.1 uncultured Helicobacteraceae bacterium | reverse complement strand
GTCGGGTTATAACTATAACCATTTTCAAAATCCAAACCCACAAAACAGCTGGGAAATTGCATTGATTTTTGAAAAAAATTAATGCTGTGTCCCTCTAAAGCAAGACACCAAATATCCATACGGGGAAGCAACAAAAAAGTACAAACTTTTAGAAAACTGCTTCTGGATACACCCCTGTGATTGAATGTCCACTTTTTAAGGGTAGAAAACATAAAGACATAGCAAAAACGATGAGACCAACAATTTTCCTAGCGGAAAATTATCGCTCACGACTGCCACTATTTTCTCCACAAGAAATTTAAAAAAATATAAAACTTGTAAAATACTAAAAATAATTGTAAAATACATAGTATATACATTTTTGGAGCATAAATGTTTAAAAATAAAAGCCTAATGTACAATTATGAAAAAAATACACTTTTAAAAAAAGAGAGAGGTATTGGTTTTGAAGATGTAATTTTATCACTTGAGAATGGCGACTTACTTGATGATATTTCTCACCCAAATAAAGAGAAATATCCAAACCAAGAGATATTTATTATTTTCATAAAAATTAAGGACTATGTGTATTTAGTGCCTTATGTTGAAACTGAAGATGAAATATTTTTAAAAACAATTATTCCATCAAGAAAAATGAATAAAAAATACTTAAAAGGAGCTAATAATGGCTAATTTAGATGAATTTGAGCTTGATATATTGAATAGTGTTGAGAGTGGAGAATGGGAAAGTAAAGGTAATACCACTAAGCGTACTCAAGAACTACAATCAATTATCAAACATCAAAAGAAAAAAGCAATTTCTATAAGAATTTCAGAGAATGATTTATATGAACTTAAGAGAAAATCACTAGAAAATTCTATTCCCTATCAAAATTTAATACAAATGCTTATACACCAGTTTACAACTGATAAAATCAGATTAAGTGTCTAGGAGATAACAAGTACGCGTCGAAGGGGTCAGGTTATAACTATCTCAAAAATACAAACTTGCATGCAAGAGACAGAGGGCTCGTGCTATAGCTATCGTTTTTATCAGATAATAAAAAAGTTAAGTGCCTGATCGCAATATGACATTTATTATGCTTAGGCTATAGAGAAAAAATTTAACGAAAACATTAGCTTTTATGGGTACTATTTCAGAAAAAGAGTCTTTAATGATACGAACTATGAATCAACTTTTTCAATCTGCTTCTTCAGAGGAGATACTATCAGTCATTAAAATTACACTTGACAATAGCAATGAGTCACCTTTTTGGTCAGAGAAAGTCATCCCTTTTAGCCGAGCTATCCTCTCTGTTTTAATCCCTCTTCGTGAACAAAACTTACTCTTTAACCCAGAAGGAGAGCCACAAAAAGAGTTAAGCACTGAACTGTTTTTATGTTGGTGCGATCTCTTTTCTTTACGCTCGCTTGCCTTTACTCTTCAAAAAAGTAATACCACCTCTATACTTAAAAACACCAAGTATGATATGCTTACATGTAAGAGTTACCAAGAGATAAATCTTGAAAACTTAGGGGCATATCTTAGTAGCAATATGATTGATTTAGAAAACGAGATGGTTGATTTTCCTATCACTCAATATAATTTACATGTAGGTATTAGCGACCTCATTAAAAAACTAATTAAATAAGGAGCAATGATGGCAAAAAAGAAAGCAATTCGAGCACATAAGTATCTTCAAGAAAATGAGATTATCGAACACTTAAAGAATGTAGAGTATATTATTATGGCAACGCCAAATCCTGATGCTCTCTCTAGGTTCCCTATCCATTTTACTATCTTTTTAAATACCCAAGAAGAGCTTCCGCATGAAGTTAAAGATGCAGTTTTAGATCAGTTTTGTGAACAGTATGAAATCACCTCAAAAGATGCCATCATAAGCCAAATAGCCAAGGTAGGTTTTGCTCAAACTGATGAAGAAACGCTTATGCCTATGCATCTTTTCAAAGCAGATTCTCAAAAAGAGATTCCACACATTAACTTACATCTTATTGATTTTATCGGGGATGCCAAAGGCTTTGATGAAGTAAAAAATGAAGGGCACACGGGATGGAGTTACTCTTACGAGTAACACATTTTTTCTATCTCTTGAACTGTTTTTGCTATATCTTTAGAGAGATTTTCACACCCATTTTGCGTTACTAAGATATTATCTTCTATTCTGATACCTATGCCTCTATATTTTTGAGGTACTTTTTTATCTTTTTTATCTATGTAAATTCCTGGCTCTATCGTTAAAACCATACCAGCTTGAAAAGCTATCTGCTCACCTTTTTCATCTACATAAGGACAAGGGTCATGAACATCTATTCCCATCCAGTGACCGATACCGTGCGGATAATATTTTTTGTGCTTTTTCTTTTTTATAAGTTTTTTCAACTTCCCTTTTAAAATACCGAGCTTAATCATCCCTTGTGTAAGCAACTCTTCAGAAGCATCTTGAAGAATTTTTTTAGTAATTCCAGGTTGAATCATCTTGATAATTTCAAGTTGTACATGTAAAACCATCTCGTAGAGCTCTTTTTGCGCCTTTGTAAACTTACCTGAAACAGCGAATGTGCGAGTGATGTCACTTGCATACATTTTATATTCACATCCCGCATCTATAAGGACCAATTGCCCCTCTTTTAGGGTTTTGTTATTGTCTATATAGTGCAAGATATTGGCACGATTACCACCTGCTACTATATTTTCATAGGCATTATGCTGTGCTTTATTGGAGGCAAAAATATACTCGATTTTAGCCGAAATTTTTTGCTCACTGATGTATGGATGCGCTAACTTCATCGCTTTATGATGGGCTTTTTTGGTGATAGAGATGGCTTTACGGATAAGGACTATCTCTTCTTTGGACTTTATAAGTCGCATTTTTTGAGTTATTTCATACACATCAGCAAAGTTTCTTGGGGATTTTAAAACGCCGCGATGATGCAATAACTCCTTGCATGTAAGCTTCAATTTTTTATTTAAAAGAGTCTCTTGAAAAATATCAAAATAAATCATAGGCGCATCTTTTAAAAACTCTTTGCTTTTTTCTTCAAAACTCTCTAGTGCAAATACTGCGTCAAAACTATATGTGCTAGAGGCACCTTTAATTCCCATGCGTTTCCCAATCCATAAAGATTCTTTTGAGCTTACTTCTTTAAGAAAAAGATAGGTTTTTTGCACTTGGGCAGATTTTTTAAAAAGAATAATGCAGTTATCCTCATTAATACCACTGAGATAATAAAAATTACTCTCTTGTCGGTAAGGAAACTCTGTATCATTGGAACGCCTCATAAATGATGCAGCGCTTAAAACAGCCACTCCATCACTCATAAGGTTTAAAAATTGTTTTCGTCGATTATTGTAGATTATGTCATTCATAGAAGAAGTATAACCAGAGAGAGTTAAAAATCTCTCTCTAGTAGTTTTTTTACTTTAAGAATCGTTAAAATACGATCATTTTGTTTTCCAACACCCTCAATCATACTCTCACCTTCAAGCGCAGTATCGGGAGCAGGACCAATATCTGTTTTTTTCAGCCGCAGTGCTTCTGTAAGACGATCAATCACAAATCCAGCTACCTCATTTTCATGACGAATCACTATGAAACGCGTATCGTCAGTATGTTTAACAGCCCCTAATCCAAATTTCAGACGTAAATCTATCAAGGGAATAACAGATCCACGAAGATTAAATACACCTAAAACATAAGGAGGAGTTTGTGGCACTCTCGTCCACTCTATAGGCTTGATAATCTCTTGAATTGTTAATATAGGTACACTATACTCTTCATCTCCAACCACAAAACCAACCAATTGAACAACATCATCTATATTTGTTAAATCAGGATTTTGTTGTTCTTGTTGCTTATTTATTATACTTTGCAGTTTATTACTCATTATGAAGCTCCATGGTGAATTTTATGTTACGTTTTACTACATTCATTAGATAATCAGGCGAATACGGTTTCGTAATGTACTCAACCATACCAACTTCAACTCCGCGCATTCTATCAGATTTTCCTGTTCGCGAAGTAACTGCGATAAGTGGCATATTTTTATACTTATTGTATTTTTTAATTTCAGCCGCTAGAGTATAGCCATCCATACGAGGCATCTCAATATCAATAAGCATTGCATCAAACTGATGATCACCTGATTTTAAGATATTGAGCGCTTCTACTCCATCCGTTGCTTCAACAAGAGTGATACCCATTGGAGCAAGAGAGGTTCTCATGATGGTGCGATCTGTTTTAGAATCATCCACAACCATTACACAATAATCACTAGGCTGCGTTTTCTCTTTAATAACACTTTTTGCGTCTCCTGAAGATGAATTTATTGTTGATTTTACTGATTTTGCCATCTGCATCAGAGCAGCAACATCAACAATTAAAGTCACCCCACCATCACCACGTATTGTAGCTCCCGCAATACCTTCTATACCTTTAAGATATTCTCCCAAAGATTTAATAACTATCTCTTCTTGACCAACAAGAGAATCAAGAATGAGACCTATTTTGCTTTCAGCTAACCCTAAAACAACAACATAAGTATGCTCTGAACTATCAAAAACACGCTCAACTTCAAAGATATCTCCGATATGAACTAAAGAGAGCACCTCTTCACGAAGCCTCATAACTGAGCGGTTCTCTACTGTGTATATCTCATCTTTAGTGATACGCACCGTTTCAAGAACCGAAGCAAGAGGAATAGCGTAGTACTCTTCTTGAACACCCACAAGCAAAGCTTGAATAATAGCTAAGGTTAATGGAATTTTTAATTTTATAGTTGTTCCAACACCCACTTCTGATTCGATATCTATAATACCGTTGAGTTTTTCGATATTGGTCTTAACAACATCCATTCCAACACCACGGCCTGAAACATTTGTCACCTCTTTTGCAAGAGAGAGTCCAGGGCGAAAAATAAGAGCAAAGGCTTCTTTATCATTCATAGAATCTGCCTCTTTTTCAGAGATAACACCCTTCTCAACAGACTTGGCCTTTAAGATATCAGTATCAAGCCCTTTACCATCATCGGTAATCTGGATAACAATATGGTTTCCTTCATTATAGGCTTTAAGCTGTATTGTTCCCGTTTCTGGTTTACCTGCTGCAATACGTGCTTCAGGGGTTTCAATACCATGATCACATGAATTACGAATAATATGCACAAGAGGATCACCAATCTCTTCGACTATTGATTTATCAAGCTCTGTATCTTCCCCTGAAATTTCAAGTTCTATCTTTTTATTGAGCTCCCGTGAAAGGTCACGAATCATACGAGGAAATTTATTGAAAACTTTTCCAATTGGTAGCATACGCGTTTTCATGACTGCTATCTGAAGATCAGTTGTGACTAAAGAGACTATGGAAACTACTTGATTTAACTCTTCAAGAAACTCTTCGCCCTCATAACGCTCTTCTACATCATCGTTAATCTTAATAAGACGATTCTTGCCTAAAACTAACTCTCCAATAAGGTTCATAAGGTGGTCAAGTCGCTTCACATCAACACGAATAGTCTGCTCAACTGTTGTTGATGAACGCTTTTCTGTTTGAGCCTTTGATGCTGTCGCTTTTTTAGGTGCTTCTTTGGCAACTGGGGCTGAAGCAACAACAGGTTTTGATTTAGGCTTCGGCTCTTCTTTAGGAGCTTCATCCACTATCTCTGGAGCTTCAGGGACTTCCTCACCAGTAGCTATCTTCGCTTCACGTTTTGCCTTATCTTGAGCCTGACGTTCTGCAAGAAGGCGATTTATCTCAGCTTCTACATCTTCATCGCTCATATTAGAATAATCAGGCTCTTCCTCTTCTTCAGCCACAGGAACTTCTATTGGAGAAACAGAAGCTTCTTCAACAACCACATCAGGATGCTCAACCTCACCATCTCCGCCAGCTAACTTATCTAAGCGTACAACACATGCTGCAATATCAGTACCTTGATCATTACCATTATCACGGATATTTTCCAAGATTGCTTTCATTAGGTCAATAGACTCTAAAATAACATCCATAATACCAGCATCAATAAGCAAGTCACCATGACGCGCCATATTTAAAATATTTTCCATATGGTGCGTTAAGTGAGTTAAAACATCAAAATTTAAAAAAGAACTTGCACCCTTAACGGTATGAGCAACACGAAAAATGCGATTGAGGAGCTCCAAATCCTCTGGTCTTGTTTCTAGCTCAACCAAATCTTGATCTAATTGTTCAATTAATTCAAAAGACTCTATTAAAAAGTCCTGGAGTATTTCATCAAATTCATCCATATCTAAGCCTCCTTAGTGCACATGAGCACGAACTACTCGCGCTACTTCATCATAAAATGTACTGGCGTCAAATTTTACCAGATACGCTTCTCCACCTGCATCTTTCCCTCGCATCTCACTAAAGTGATCACTAATAGAGGAGTTAAAAACAATAGGGATTTTATTAAAACGCTCATCATCTTTTACCTGCGCAGCAAAATGAAAACCATCCATAAGAGGCATCTCTACATCCGAAACTATAAGTTTTAATTTTTTTCCAATATCTGTTCCATACATCTCACACAACTCTTCTAGTCGCACTAATCCATCTTGACCATCTTGTGCTTCAACAACTTGAAAGCCCATTTTTTCTAAAGCTTCTTTTACGATTTTTCTTGCTGTAAGACTATCGTCAAGAAGTAAAACAAGGCCATTAAAGTTATACTCTTCTTTAGGAAAATTGCCATGATCAGGCGTATAAAGACCAAGCTCTTGTACAACAGCTTCAAGGTCAATAATCAACAAAACAGAATCATCTTCAATACGAGTAACACCCGTAATCTTGCTTCCATCCATAACTCCTGTACCCGCTGCAAAAGAGGCTGGTTCGATATCTTTCCAATTTATGCGTCTAATTCGCTTCGCATCATGAACGACAAAACCGATTAAAATATTATTAAACTCCGTAATAATAACACGAGTATCTTTCTCTTTGATAGATTCTGGAGTAATCACACTCATCCAATTCGCAAGATTGATCACAGGAATAACAATACCACGTAAATCAAAAATCCCTTCGATAAATTCAGGAACACCGGGAAGCTCGGTGAGTTTTGGCATTCTGATGATTTCACGCACCTTTGAGACATTCACACCATATATACCTTCGTAAATTTCATCACCCATCTGACGAAAAATACGAAAGTCAACCAACTCCATCTCGTTGCTACCGACTTTTAACATATTATCTTTTGTCATAAAAACAACTCCTCAAGCACCAAGGCTTCATGCCCTGATTTTACTACAAAAAATCTTTCATTGCAAGCAAAAGCACCTAGATTGGTATAATGAAAATTTCCGAAAGAAAATGAGCGATTTTGATGAAAATGTCCCTCTATAAGAGCATCATATTTTAGTAATTCATTTTCATCTAAACGTCTTTTTATTAAAGCCTCAAAATCTACTATCTCCTTACAATCATCTTTTTGAGTCAAATAGCCATCAAGCCAATGGATAATACTATGAAAACTCACCAAATCGACAAACCCTAAAAAAGATAAAAGCAGACGCGAACGTATCATTGATGTATATATACGATACTTTAATTCAGAGCCAAAATCACCATGAGCGAGCAAGATATCACTATTTTTATATCTTACATGTAAGGGTTGTTTTTGCAAAGGAACTATTTGGATATTTGGAAAATATCGTTTTAGAAGAAAGTCGTGATTACCCTCAAGATAGAGAACTTGCATCTTTTTTGAAATAGCATTGATAAGCTCAATTAAATCTCTGTTTCGTTTATATGTTAAAGAGATACCACCAAATAAAAGGTCACATATATCACCCATTAAAATAACTTGTGTAGCTAAAATTTCACCTGAGAGTATTTTTTTTAGAAGCTCTAAAAGTTTTGGGCGCTGAGCACTGTAATGTGCATCAGAGACAAAAAGAGCGCCTGATTGTAATTCAAAAAGCTTAGGGGACATACGCGATAAATGGCAGTGCGAGTTCTTCATCCAAACCGCACATTAGATTTGCATTGGCAACTGCCTGAGAAGAAGAGCCACGTAAGATATTATCAACACTGCTATTTACATAAAGCTTATTCCCTCTTCTTTTGGCATAAATATCACAAAAATTTGTTCCACTGCAGGTTTTAATATCTACAGGATTTTCAAAAATACGCACAAAAGCTTCATCTTTGTAATACTCCTTTAAAACTGCGATAGGATCTATCTCTTCATTGAGTAGCATATATGAATCAATCAATTCACCTCGTGTTGCTGGGATAAGATGTGGTACAAAATTTATATCAAATTCTTTTCCACTTTTAAGGCGAAGTTTTTCGGCAATCTCTGGTTCATGACGGTGGCTAAAAACTTTGTATGCAAAAATATTTTCATTAATACCCACAAAATGTGTACTTGGTGAGCATTTTTTTCCTGCCCCACTTACGCCACTTTTGGCATCAATAAAAATAGGAAAATTTTCATCGATATGCTCTACAAATGGTAGCAAACCCAAAAGTGAAGCCGTAGGATAGCATCCAGGGTTTGCTACTAAAGAACTTTTTTTGATGGCTTCACGATTCAGTTCGGGCAGACCATAGACAGCCTCGCTTAAGTGCTCTTTATCCTCATGCGGACAGTAATGTTTTTCATAAACCTCAAGCTCAAGACGATAATCAGCAGAGAGGTCAACAACTTTCACACCACTATCAAGCAAGCCTTTGGCAAAACCCATAGCTGTTTGATGAGGGAGCGCTAAAAAAACTAATTCACAACGCTCTTTTATCTGACTAGCGTCTGCTTTTTGCACCTTACATGTAAAGATATCTTTTAAAGATGGATGTAGAGCATCAAGCTCAATACCACCCTCACTTGTAGCCACATAAGCGACTTCAAAAATAGGATGCTGTATCAAAATCTTCAGCAGTTCTATGCCTGTATATCCGCTTGCCCCAATAAGACCTACATTTATTTTAGAGATGGGTTTCAAAGACAATCTCCTGATATTTCACTTCTAAAATCTCATACTCTTTTGTGCCACCAGGAAGTTTTGCTTTAAACTCATCACCCTCTTCTTTTCCAAGAAGTTGTTTCGCAAGAGGAGAATTAAAAGAGATAAGACCTGCACTTGGATTGCTTTCAAAACCTCCAACGATAGTATAAGTCACCTCTTCATCACTATCTAGATCGCACAAAACAACAGTCGATCCAAAACTAACACGAGCATGTTCTAATACAGAAGGATCGACTATCTGGGCCTTACCAATAAGAGCACTAAGCTCATCTATACGATTATCTGTGTGAAATTGTTTCTCTTTTGCTGCATGGTATTCAGCATTCTCTTTTAAATCGCCCAGATCTGCAGCCCGTTCAATCTCTTTGGCTATCTCTTGTCTCTCTACTGTTTTTAAATGATTTAACTCTTCAGATATCCGTTCATATCCGAATTTTGTCATTGGTTCATTATCACGCACTGTAAGTCTCCGCTAATATTTATTTGAATTATAGCATTATTAACTGACCTTACACACTGTAAGATACTCTAAGTATAAAAGAGAGGGGGTATTCACACCTTAAAAAGGTATTTTATAGTATTAGGCTTGTTGTAGCACAAGAACATGTGTGTCCCAACTGTATTATATAGTTATAGTTATAACCCGACCCCAATGCCCATCACTTAGCCTTTTAAAATCTTTTTTACACTCTCTGAACACATTGCAAGTCCAAAAGCAGCAGTAACGCCCATAAAACTGCCCTTCTCTTTTGTGAGTGCTGTCTCTGCACTGAAAATACAGCGATAATTTCTATCAAATTTTCTACGTTTGAGTTCACGGCGAATTTTTGAGGCGAAAGGATCTCCTTGCGTTTTCCAAATAGAAGCAACCCTCACTTGAGTAGCATCTATCTTTTTGGCAGAACCTGTGGCACAAATGAGTTTTTTATAACATTTTTGCGCCAAAGCGAGTTTAGCATGAATATCATCTATTGCATCTAAAATCACATCATAAGGCTCAAAATCAAAGCTCTCTATCCACTCTTTATCTACTTTTTTTTCTATACATGTAAGCAGTGGATAATGCTCTTTTAGAGCATGAACTTTCACTTCATTTACATGTAATTCAGCCCACATCTGACGATTTTGATTACTCTCATCATAGGTGTCAAAATCTACTATAGTTATATCTGTTATCCCTGTTCTATAGAGACAATCAAGAGCAAAGCTTCCTACCCCACCAACACCTAGGAGTAAAATTTTAGAGTTTTGAAGTTTTTTAAAATCCTCTTTTCCAAAAAGCATTTCACAACGGGCATATTTCACAGCCACTCTTTGAGTTTTTTCATAGATTCATAAGCACTTAAATCCAATAATATCGGCGTAATAGAGACCATGCCCTGCTCTATCGCTTCAAAATCACATAGCCCTTCGCGCCCTTGGCGTACTTTATACTCAAGAGGATGTAAGCCTAGCCAATAATATTCCATGCCCCTAGGGTTACGATGAAGATGAGCATCGTTTCCATAAAAACGATATCCTGCGTAGGTTACATGTAAGGGTGCTTCTTCTAGGTTTGGAGGAATATTAACATTTAAAAATTGCCGTTTTGGGAGAGGAAACTCACCTGCAAATATTTTTATAACTAAGTCTCTAATCGTTTTTTGTGCCAATTTGAGCGAGCCCAAGGGCTTAGTAAAATCCATCACCTGAGAGATAGCAATAGCAGGAACATTATGTATCACCGCCTCCATTGCTCCCGCAGCGGTTCCTGAATAGGTGATATCTTCGCCCATATTTGAGCCTTTGTTGATACCGCTAATAACTAAATCTGGTTTTTTGTCTTGAAAAATAGAGTGTAGCGAGAGATAAACACAATCGCTAGGGGTTCCATCATCAAGCTTATAAAAATCATCATCAACATTCACGAAACGCAAGGGGTGTTGCAAGGTCAAAGAGTGCCCACAGGCTGATTTTTCACTCGAAGGAGCAACAACAGTAATGTGTGCCAAACCATCAAGTGCTTCTATTAAAGCACGAAGTGCTTCCGACTCATAGCCATCATCATTGGTAATTAAAATCTGCTTCATATATAATCTTTTTTATAATTGTAGCATGGTTTAGCGAATTAAGAGTTTTTATGTAGGAACAAAAATAAATTTATTGATGCCATCTTCATATTCATAGTCTAAAACCATATCATGCGCTTCTAAGATAGCCTCAGCAAGATAAAGTCCTAAGCCAAAACTATCTTTTGAAGGTTTCTCTTTTGTAAAAGGTTCCACATAATACGCAAGAGGTTTGTTTAATTTTTCACCTGCATTTTCAAAAATAATTTCATGATGCTTTACAGAAATCTTTACCTGCTTATTTGGTGAATATTTCATGGCATTATCAATCATATTTTTAATGGCCGTCACGAAAATACGATAATCTACTTTTATTTTATAAGAGGCATCTATCTCTACCCACACCGCATCATAGTTCACCATAGCCATATCAATCGCGCCATCAATAAGGTCAATAAGCCTATACTCTTTTTTCTCTATATGTCCAAATCCAGCTGTAACTTCTTCAATAAGAGCAAACTCCGTAATAAGCTCTTCAAGACGCAAAAAGATAGTCTCCAATCTACGCTGATGCTTCTCTTCTTTAATCATCGTAGAAGCGATGCGTCCTTTGGCAATAGGGGTTTTTAACTCATGCATAATATTGCGTAAAAAAAGTGTTCGTGATTCTATAAGCGCATGGATTTTCTCTTGAGTATGCTCCAATTCATTGCCAATCATCGCAATCTCATCTAGCCCATTAAGCGCAAAACAGACATCCATTTCCCCTGTACCAAAAGCAGCAATCTTACGGCGGAGTTTACGAAGTGGTCGTAAGCGTTGTAAAATCAAAATAAAGAGCAGAGAAACAATAGAAAGGATAGTGATGTATGCTGTTATAAGATTGACACTATTGTACGGCTTTAAAGATTTGTCTTTAATTAAAATTTGTAGCTTTGAAGATTCTAAATAAAAGTAGATTTCGCCCTTATAGCTCAACATTGTAGAGCGCATATCTTTGACTATTTTTTGTTGATATACATGTAGGCGATCAAAAAAGAGCGCCTCATTTATCGCTTGAAATCCTTCTCTTTTGAGGACTTTTGAGTTCTTTAAAATATCAGTTTTATTTTTTTCATCACGCACAACGGAGAGTTTATAAACCGCTAGGTTGGCTTCAAAAATAGCTTGAGAAGTATGATGCTGTACATGTAAACTATAAATTTGTGTAATGATAGGATTTTTCATAAAAAGAGCACTAGTATGATTGGCAAAATTAACTTGATGCATTTGCCAAAAAGTATAGCTCACACTTGCAAAGGTGACAAAAAAAGCAAACAAAACCGTCAATAAAACAGCGTTAGAGCGAATTATTTTAATAGTTTATATCCTATACCACGAATAGATTCTATAAGGGATTTGTCTCCTAGTTTATTTCGTATGCGTCCTACCATAACATCAATACTTTTATTTGATGAGTCTTCATTTATAGCACTCACATTATGAATAAGATCTTCACGAGAAACAACTGTTCCTTGTTTTTTTACCATAAATCCAAGTATGCCATACTCTGCGTTTGTTAGGTCTAACTCATGGTTTTTATAGCTTATAATCATGGCAGACTCATCAAGCTTAAAATCACTCGGCTCTGCTATCTCTTCTGCTAAAGTACTGCTATTTTTCGAGCGTCTTAATACTGAGTTGATGCGGGCTTCTAATTCACGAGGATCATAAGGTTTTGGTAGATAATCATCCGCTCCAAGCTCCAAGGCTTTTACTTTGTCATACACATCAGATCTCGCAGAAGAGATGATAATGGGGATATTTTGACGCTGGCGAATCGCTTCACAAACCGCTAATCCATCCATTCCTGGAAGTGTTAAGTCTAAGATAACAAGATCAAAAGATTCTAACTGCAAGACACTGAGTGCATTAAAAGGATCATCCTCTGTTCGAACTTTAAATTCAAACTGTTCTAAAAATTCTGTGAGAATCTCTGCTAATTCGAGATCATCTTCTATCATTAATATATTTTTCATGCCAATATTTTAGCGTATATGGGTTAATGACTGCTTACATGTAAGCCTAAGTTACTAAAGCACTTGCTATATTGTAAGCAACAAAAGCCAAAGCATACGCCACTATAGTTGTAAAGATAAAGAGATATATAAAATATTTTATCCCTCCTGCCTCACGGGTGAAGACCACCGAAGCTGCTAAACACGGAAGATAGAGCATAATGACTACGATAAAAGCAAGCGCTGAAGGAAAAGGTATCTCTTTTGAGATGGCATTGGCTAAAGAGCTACTTGTCTCATCTACATCAGAACCTAAAGAGTATAAGACCCCGAGGGTAGAAACCACAACCTCTTTGGCTGCTAATCCCGTCTGGATAGCTATCGCCATCTTCCAATCAAATCCGAGAGGTGTAAATACCGGCTCTATAAATTTTCCAATATGTCCAAGATAACTATTTTCTAAAAGTTTTGCCGAGAGTTCATTTTCTAAAGTAATTTTACTCTCTTTGCTTATACTCTGCTCGATTTTAGTAGCGTACTGATGAGTAAGGAGCTCATTTTTTGGATAATTACTCATAAACCACACAAGCATGGAAGCAGCCGCAATAAATGTTCCCGCTTTTTTCAGATACATCCATGTTTTTGTTGCCACTGTGTGCCAGATTAGTTTGAGTGAAGGCAGACGGTATTTTGGCATCTCCATAACAAAAGGCTCATCAGGACCCTTAAAAGCGGTGAGTTTTAAAACTTTTGCAGCGATAAGTCCAATCATTGCTCCACCTAAATAGATGCTAAAGAGAATATTTCCAGCAAGTTCTGGTGAGAAAAATGCTCCAGCAAAGAGAACATACACAGGCAATCTTGCTCCACAACTCATAAAACCGATAATAAAAAGCGTCAAAAGACGGTCACGGTCGTTTTTTAAGATACGCGCTGACATATACGCAGGAATAGAGCAACCAAAGCCTGTCACAAGAGGAATAAACGACTGTCCGTGTAGTCCAAATTTGTGAAAAAATCCATCCAACAAAAAGGCAACCCGCGCCATATAACCCGTTGATTCAAGCAGAGCAATCCCGATAAAAAGAATGATAATGTTTGGCACAAAGAGCACAACAGCCCCTACCCCAGAGATAATCCCATCTACAATAAGCGAACGGACATCTTCGTTTGGAATTGTCGCACCTATCACATCACCTAACCAGCCAAAAAAGGCATCGATCCACTCCATAGGAATATTTCCAAGTTCAAAAGTCAGCTGAAAAAATCCCCACATAAAAAATAAAAATATAGGAATTCCAGCAACAGGATGAATCAGATAAGAGTCAATCTTTTCTGTAATACTGCGAAAAGAGATCTCTTGACCTCTAACCTTTACAGCCTCAGAAATAATACCCCGATTAAAGGCATAAAACTCTTCTACAAAAACCTCTTTTAAATCATTAGTATCGTGGTGCATTTCGATATGTTGCGAGCCTTCGATAAGCATGGGTTGTAGCTCTGTCCAGAGAGGATTATCATGCAAGGTGCGATAGGTTTTTTTCTCATTTCGTAGAAGATTTATCGCAATATTTCTGTTTGAGATGCTTGCACTGAAATGATGTGCATCAAGATAGTTACTAATTTTCTCTATCTCCTCCTCCACCGCTTCAGAAAAAACAAGCTTTGGCTCTTTAAAATCATTTTCGTGGACTTCTAAAATCTTTTTCAGTAACTTTCCAAGTCCTGTCTGCTCCACCGCAGATACCTTGATAGCACTGACACCTAAAAGTTGTGACATATACTCTGCATCTATATAGATGCCCTCTTTTTTTGCCTCATCATTCATATTAAGAGCGATAACCATCTTGCGACTCATACTCATAAGCTCAGCAGTGAGTTGAAGATTTTTCTCTAAGTTTGTTGAATCTACAACATTAAGCATAATATCATACGATTCATTGCTTAAAAATTCATGGGTTACACGCTCTTCTATGGTGTAATCATTAAAGGCATATGTTCCAGGAAGGTCTATGATAGTAAAATCATAGCCTTTAAACGCAAAATGAACCTCTGACTTCTCCACCGTAACACCTGTAAAATTACCTACATGTAAACGGGCATTGCTGATAGAGTTAATAAGCATACTTTTGCCAACATTAGGCTGACCAACAAGGGCAATTTTAATTTTCTTCACAATTCACCTCAATAAGATTTGCTTCTTCTTTGCGTAGAGCAATACGCATTCTGCCTATTTTTACTTCAACGGTGCTTTTGGCTGGTGCGTATTCTAAGAGTGTCAATTCAACTCCTTTAATAAGTCCTAAAGACATTAAACGCTCTTTTAATGGACCACTTGCATGTATTTTTTTGATATTAAACGAATGTCCTCGTTTGCATGATGTTATTGTTTTCATAAAACTCATTTATAGTATAATATTATATTTTCGTAATGATAATTGATATCAAGTTAAAACTAGATTAAAATCATCACTATCAACTTAAAAGTATCTTAATAATGATATTGATTATCAATTATAGAAAAAACTTATACATAAGACTTAAGAGTGCAATGGATATAATTACATAAAAAAGAGAGTTTAATGCAGTTTTTATGGCAATCAAAAAATCACTTTAACCTTGCGAATCTTGTCACAATGATAAATATTTCGGCAGGCTTAATAGCAACTTATTTTATCACTCAAAATAATTTTACTATGGCAATTATTTTGGCTTGGATTGGTGGCGCTTGTGATATAATCGACGGAAAAATTGCTCGAAAGTACAATCTCTCCAATGAATTTGGCATACAACTTGACTCTTTTGCGGACTTTTTATCTTTTGTTTTAGTGCCTGTCTTTTTGATTTTTCAGGCGGTATTTATTCAAACTTCGGGACTTGTGCTTGTGCTTGCAGGTATTGTTTCTATCTATTATGTAATTTCAGGCTTGCGTCGTCTAATTCAGTTTAATATTGACGCTGATGCTGGTGAAGTGGCTAAATTTTTCAGAGGTGTCCCTACTCCACTTGGTGCAATTTTACTCTGGCTTGTTTATTTAGCCTCAACATATACTCTTATTAACGGCTTTGGTGTTATAGCTTTTATAGCTCTTATAGCTTGGCTTTTAAATTCTAATGTTAAAATACCTCATCCATAACCCTTACATGTAAAGAAGAAGAATATGAAAGAAGTTTTAAAAAATTTTACAATTTTATATGTTGAAGATGAAGAAGATGTGCGTCGTAATGCAGTAGAGTATCTTCGTCGTATCGCCAAAGAAGTTCTTGAGGCAAAAGATGGCAAGGAAGCTATTGCTATTTGGAAAGAGCATAAACCAGATATCATTATCACTGATATCAGTATGCCCCATCTAAACGGTATAGATATGGCTCGCTATATCCGAGCAGAAGACACTTCAGTACAAATCATCATTGCTACTGCGCATACTGATACCGACTATCTTATGGAGGCGGTAGAGCTACAACTTGTTAAGTACCTTGTTAAACCCATCACCAAGGAGAAACTCCAAGCTGCCCTAGAGCAATCTATCAAACTAATAGAAGATAAGTCAAAATTTTCTATCGCTCTGTCTGAGGATTGTCACTACAATGCATACACTCAAATCGTTACATGTAAAGATAATGATATTAAACTTACAAAAAACGAACGGCTCTTTTTAGACCTCTTAGCACACTATCACACTCGTGTTGTTCGCTACGAAGAGATAGAAAACTCTATCTGGCCATACGAGGGAATGAGCCAAGATGCCATCCGATCACTTGTGCGTGGTCTTCGTAAAAAAGTACCCGAGGGGTGTATAGAGAACATCTCTGGGATTGGATATAGGATGATTATTTTTACAGATTTTACTTCTCAATCACAATCTTAAAACAAGCCCCTTCGTCTCTATTTTCAACACTCAAAACTCCCTTAAGATGCTCCTCTACGATTGTTTTAGACATATAAAGCCCTAAGCCTGTTCCTTTTGAGGTGGACTTTGTTGAGAAGTATGGGGTGAAAATTTTACTCATTATCGCCTTATCTATTCCGCCACCATTATCGCACACTTCCAAGCCGATATGATGCTCATCTTCATAGGTTTTTATTTTGATAATAGGCACGGTAATATCTTTTTCAATCAAAACATCTTTGGCATTTTTGAGCAAATTGAGGACAACTTGCATTAACTCATTGCGAAAGAGCGAAACCTTAGTGTTACTTTTGTAGCTTGCATGTAAGGCTATACCATGCTCTTGTAAATTTTTTTCTATCAAAGGTAGAGTCTTTGAAACAAGTTCGCTCATACTAATGAGGGTCCGTTGCTTATCTGGTCTAAAAAAGTTTCTAAAATCATCTATAGTATGGGACATAAATTCTAAAAGCTTATTACCCTCACTCACCTTACTTTCTATATATTTTGGCGTAAGTTCTTTGTACTCATAAGCACCTTCTATATTCATAAAGATATAAGAGAGTTGATTAAGAGGTTGCCTCCATTGATGAGCTATCATAGATATCATATCTCCCATCTCTGCCATTTTTGACTGCTGGATAAGCATCTTATCTTTTTCTTGATATTCAATAACTCCTGCTTCAATACGTCTCTCTAATGACTCATTTAGTGCTTGAAGCGCATTTTTACCCTTTTCAAGCTCTTTTCTATAAGCTTTAAACCTTCTTGCAACATGTCTTGAGAACATAAGTGAAAACATAATACTAAAAAGACCAATAGCAATAGAACCAAAAGCGATACGCAGCATCTCAAGACGAATCCGAACTTCCAAACGCTTTTGATCATCAATAAGTTTTGCATCCAAGGCTGAACGGTCAAACCCGTACACAATATTCCAATTAAATGGCTCAAATTTTTCACGATATGCCATAATATGATGCTCATCTAAATCATACCATTGTGATTTCTCTTCTGACTCTTTAAGTATGCTTGATTTAACCTTTTTATCAAAATATTTTTTTGCTGTCTTGGAAAGATATATCTGTTCTTTGCCCTCAAAAACTGCGATAAAACCAAAACTATCCGTCGGAAAAGATTTTATAAGGTTGAGTTGCTGTTTTTTAAGCTCCTGCCTTGCTTGATTGATATGCATACCGCTTCCAAAAAACCAATCATAATGTCCAAAATCTTTAACATACATAATCTGCTTAGAATTTTTTTTATTGAGACGAGTAGTAATGAAGCCTTCTTTATGCTTACGAACCATCTGAATTTCTTCAAGAACGATAGCTCTGCCATCAGCATCCTTGTAGTCAATTATATTTCTCTTGTGTAGATTTTTATCTGCGGAGAGAATATTATTACCCCGATAATCTGTAATCCAAATATAGTTTTTCTGATTTCCTTTCCAAACCATCCGTTTGAGTAAATCAGAAATATGACGCTTAATAATAACCGCGTGAGAGAGTTTTTTATATTTATCCTGTATATAACTTGCGGTATCGTATGCTAAATTGACACGGTTTTTCAACTCTTTTTTAATATTCGGTACAAGATTATCTTCACTATATTGCAAAAGTTGCATAGTCTGTTTTACCCAGTTTTCACTCTCACTTTTTTGTGCAATAAAATACTCTTTTGTGTAGCGATTTTGCTCATCTCTATAAGTATCACGAATTCTTTTCACATAGATATAGGTTCCCGCCGCAATAACCAAAGATACAGTAAGAAGTGGCGAAAGAACAATAAGGCGTGATATAGAACGCTCTGATATACTCATTTATGTCTCCTCCAAGAGTGATCTTGGAATCTGCTTTTTAGGCTTAAGTCCTAATTTGCGCATATTTTCACTACGACGGACAAGATTACCTTTTCCTGTTGAAAGTTTATTCATAGCTTTTTCGTAGGTATCACCTGTCTTGGTGATTTGCTCACCGATAGTTTGCATATCCTCAATAAAACTAACAAACTTGTCATATAGCGCTTCTGCTTGCGAAGCAATCTCTTTTGCATTCTCTTCTTGGTGTTCACGTCGCCAAATATGCTCAATTGTTCGTAAAGTAACAAGCAAGGTTGAAGGGCTTACTATGATGATATTTTTATTGTAAGCTTTTTGAAAAAATGTATCGTCTTGCTCTAAAGCTAAGAGAAAAGCACCTTCTATCGGCATAAATAGAAGAACAAAATCTAAAGAGCGAATGCCCTCAATATTTTCATATCTTTTTTTACTTAATCCTTTTACATGTAACTCTATAGAAGTGATATGCCGTTTGAGTGCCTCGGCTTTTTTATCAGGATTATCCTCTCTTATAAAAGCATCATAAGCGATAAGAGAAACCTTTGAGTCAATAATAATATCTTTTTTTTCTGGCAGATGAACCACAACATCAGGGCGCAACAATCGTCCATCTTCACCCTTATAACTTCCTTGGGTCTCATACTCATACCCTGCGCGCAAGCCAGAATTTTCAAGAATCTTCTCTAAAATAATTTCACCCCAATTTCCTTGAGTTTTATTTTCGCCTTTAAGGGCATTCGTTAAGTTTATAGCATCTTCACTGATGCGTTCATTGAGCTCTTTGAGTCGTGAAATTTCATCTTTGAGGAGATGGCGCTCTTTAGCTTCGTGTAAAAACTGTGACTGTGACTGTTTAGAAAACTCGTCTATCTGTTCTCTAAAAGGTTTTAAAAGTTGATGGAGCTGTTTTTGATTGTCCTCTTCAAAGCTTCTGCTTTTTTTCTCAAAGATTTTATTGGCAAGGTTTTCAAACTGAATGCGTAGCGACTCTTTGGCTTCATCAAGAAGTCGAATCTTCTCTTCACTCGCTCTATTGTGCTCTTCAAAACGCGTATGCAAAATGGCATAATCTCTATCAAGCTCTTGGAAATTTTTCTCTTGCTCATTAAAGGAGTTTTCTAAAACTTGGTTTTGCTCTAGCAAATCTAATTTCTCTTGATGCTCATTTTCGCACTCCAACTTAAGACGTGCAAATTCACTTAGCTTATGAAGATACAAGCCAAATAGAAACAAAATAAGAAGTGACAGTAGAAAAATATCTATAGGTAAGCTTTGCATAAAGGGTATTATATCTCATTGTGACGCAAGTCTAGTAAAATATGACAATATGCAAAGAGTAGTTTTGTTATAATCCTCTTATTACATGTAACATAGGAAGATAATGATTGATCTCAAATTATTACAAAAAGATTTTGATGGAGTAAGTCGCGCCCTAATGCGTAAAAAAGTAACACTCGAAACTATTAACACCTTAAAAGAGCGTAGCGAACTGCTCAAAACTGCAAAAGCTACTTTTGAAGCCTCTCAAGCAGAGCAAAATGCTATGAGTAAACTCTTTGGTCAGTACAAGAGAGAGGGCAAAGATATCAACGAGCTCAAGGCAAAAGTTGATGCAAATAAAGCAAAAACTGCCGAGCTTCAAGAGAGTATGCGTCAAGCTGAAGAGTCTCTAACAACTCTTATCATGGGTATTCCAAATACTCCTGACGCTGATGTTCCTGATGGAGAGAGCGAGGATGATAATGTAGAAATTAAAAAAGTTCTCACTCCTAAAAGTTTTGATTTTACTCCTAAAGAGCATTGGGAGTTGGCAGAGCAAAATGGTTGGATTGATTTTGAACGTGGTGTGAAGATTTCAAAAAGCCGTTTTAGTGTCTCCTATGCTGATGGGGCAAGACTAGAGCGTGCTTTGATTAATTTTATGCTTGACTTTAACCGTGAACGTGGCTTTGTGGAGGTCAGTGTACCTGTCATAGTCAATCGTCGCTCTCTTGAGGCTACAGGGCAGTTGCCAAAATTTGAAGATGACCTCTTTAAAATTGAAGATGAAAATCTCTTCTTAATTCCTACTGCCGAAGTACCTTTGACAAACTTTTTTCGTGATGAGATAATCTCTGCTGATAAGCTTCCTGTATTGATGAATGGTTACACTCCATGTTTTCGTAAAGAGGCTGGTTCTGCTGGGCGTGATACTCGTGGAATTATTCGCCAACACCAATTTCATAAGGTTGAATTAGTTGCTTTTACAAAACAAGAAAATAGTGACAAAATTTTTGATAAAATGGTGCAAACCGCATCAGACATACTCACAGCACTAGAGCTTCCTCACCGCCTTGTGCAACTCTGTACTGGTGATTTAGGATTTGGCGCGGCAAAAACTATCGACCTTGAAGTGTGGTTACCAGGACAAAATACTTATAGAGAGATTAGTTCTATCTCAAATACACGCGATTTTCAAGCGCGTCGTGCTAAAATTCGTTACAAAGAGGGCAAAAAGAATCTTTTAGTACATACTCTTAATGGTTCGGCACTAGCTGTAGGACGGACAATGGTTGCTCTTATGGAAAATGGGCAAAATGAAGATGGCTCAATTAGCCTCCCCAAGGTACTTGATAAGTATCTTTAAAGAAAAGAGAAATATAAGTGGCTGAAGAAATACAAGATGATATAATTGTTATTGATGAAGCCGATGCAGCTGGTATTGAATCTCAAGACGCTAAGGAATCATCACCGAAAATGAGTGATGCCAAAAAGAAGAAAATACTTCTTTTTGGTGCTGGTGCTCTTATATTAATTCTTATTATTTTTATTGTTGTTCTTCTTTTTATGAAGTTAAATAATAAACCAAAAAGTGTAGATCTTAATATAGAAGATATTCAAAGTGCTCTCTCAAAGGATATCAAAAAAGAGATTGAAACTTCTCAGCTTGAAAAAATGATTACTAAAGCGAACTATCTTTATGGAAATGGTAGTCAAGACGAGGCACTTAAGCTTTATGAAAAAATCGCTATCTATTCTGAGGCTATCTCACAATATAACTTAGGTGTTTCTCAATTAAAAGAAGGTGAATATGATAGTGCCTTAAAGAATTTCAAAAATGCTATCTCCAAAGGTGAGCATCGTTGTGTGAGTGCTATCAATGCAGCAGTGTGTTCACTGCATCAAAAAAATGAAAAACAATTCAATTACTATATTGATTTAGCGTATGCTTACTTGCCATACGAGAGTCAATCACCACTTTACAGCTACTACTGCTCCTTGATTAATTATTACAAGGGTAATTATTTAGAGGCTTTGAGTAGTCTCACTCATCCTAGCGCTGAAGAATATCGCACTCAAAGAAATAAACTAAAAGCCAAGATAGACACCTTGTATGGAAACTATCACCAAGCACTTACAGCTCTTGAATCTTCATCATCCCAAGAAGATGCAGCAACCTTGGGCATGTTATATGCAAACATAGGGGATATGACTTTGGCTAAAGAGTATCTACGTGAGGCAATCATGCTCAATCCAAAAAGCTTTAAAGAACAGTTAGCCTTAAGTTATGTCTATCTTAAATCAGGCTTACATGGTGATGGAGGAACGCTACTTCGCACCACCACAGATATGTATGGCGAAGAGGTATATAAAGTTTATCCTGTTAATGTTTTTTTACGAAAAAGCCTTTTTGAGCCTCAAAGTGCACAAAAAAATTATCGAAATAAGATTCTAAAATCAAGAAATATTGACTATCAAAAACTTTTCTATTTTGCTCCTTACAAGGTTTTTAATGCCAGTAAAACAATTAGCTATATCCGAAAAGGCACTGCTAGCATGTTTATTGATGATATCAGTGGTGCAAAAGAGTATTTAGAAAAAAGTACCAAAATGTCAAGTGTCAATTATGGTATTACCAAAGCTATTCAAAAAGCACTCTCATTCAAACTGACTGAAGCAAATGAGGAGCTTAAAAGTTTACATGTAAAACATGCAAGGCACTCGATTTTAAATTATAATCTTGCTCTTACCTATGCTCAAATGGGTGACTTTATCAACGCACATAAGTACTTTTTAAAATCATATTATCTTGACGCGGATAATTATCTCTCTGGTATATTTGCCATGATGTGCGCTCAACTCATCAATCAGCCTAAGCCTAAGCTTCGTGCAATTATCAAAGAGAATCTTAGAGAAGAAGATGATTCTGAAAATTATCTTTTTTTTAGAGCACTACTAAACTTTTCGCAAAATAACTTTCTAGCAACGCTTCCATGGCTTGAAACTCATTTTAAAGATCGTCCCATCTACCTCGCCTTAAATACACTCATAGCCACAAAGGTAGGCCGCAAAGAGAGAGCGATAACAGATGCTAAAAAATTACTAAACTTACAACATAGCGACATTTTACCACATCTTATCTATAGCGATCTTATCTATAGCGACCTCAACAACAAAGCCTACGCTAAAGCCTTGCACTCTTATCTTGCTAAGCAAAAGTTTAATTTTAATGACCTCTACTATGGAGCTTTTATCACACGCTACCTATATGCATCGACTGCACTTATCACAGGAACGCTCCATCCTCTTCGTGAACAACTGCGCAAAGAGTTAGCCGCAACAACAAAAAGTCCCCAGTCGCTTATGCAAACGTTAGCACTTGTATCTATTTATAACCAAAACTTTGAATCAGCCTATCTCCTCTACAATCAACTTATTGATGAGTATAAAATACGTGATTCGCTTACACTCTTTTTGGGAGCAGTCGCTTCAATAGGGGCAAAACATCCTGCTAACAGTATCGCTTTGCTAGAGCTTGCCAAGCTTAAAGATCCTAATAACCTTGAGAGTCGCTACGGGCTTGGTTTACTATATCTTCAAAATAAAAATAATCAAGGTGCAGGCATTCAATTTCAGCGTATTGGAAATAGTGGTTTTGTTTCGAAATATTTTAATTTTAGCATTAACACCAAAGAATTACTTTTCCAGAAGCGTCAAAAAGAGAAAGAGAAGAAAACTACTTCATAAGTTTATGGCGATGATAAATCGTATATATAGCGCGCATTGGTCCATACAAAAGATAGAGGCTAAAAAGTATAGCCAGACCTTCAATCGGATGTAAAATAAGAAACGAAGCAGTTAATACCCCAGCAACTAATGTTCGCATATAATGAACATGAATACCGTCCATTTTTTTAAAACTTGGATAGCGAATATTACTCACCATCAAAAGTGAAACTCCCATCATTACTATAATCATAACAATGCAAAAGCCACCAGAAAATTGATATTTCTCAAACAAGAGCACCAAAATAGATAAAAATACCGCAGCAGTAGGAATAGGAATTCCAATAAATACAGAAGGCTCCTCAGTCGAATCCATAACATTAAAACGAGCTAAACGAATCGCTCCAAACATCACATAAAGAGCAGACACAACGATACCAAGACGTCCAAAATCAATGCCAACATAGGTATAAATAAGCACAGCTGGAGCCGCACCAAAAGAGATAATATCAGCTAAAGAGTCAAATTCCATTCCAAATTTACTTGTAGTATTTGTAAGGCGTGCAACACGACCATCTAGGCCGTCAAAAACAAGCGCTAGTAAAATCAACCAAGCGGAGTAAGTATAAAACCCTTCAATCGCATAACTGATACTAAAAAAACCAGAAAATATTGATGAGGCTGTGAAAAAATTTGGGATTAAATAGGCAATTCTAGGTGGTTTTTTAGTCATAAAAGGAGTCCTAGCAGACATGTAAAACGCGAACTATTTTTCGCGTTTGTCGTTATCTTCTTCATGTTTTTTATCATGTGCACTAAGTTCTTGAAGTTTTGATTGCATATTATTAGCTTTTTCATATTCACTAATAATATCACGCACTTGCTTACCTGTGATATTCTCTTTTTCATAGAGAAGCTCCACAACATTTTCAATAGCGTCACGGTACTCTTCAAGTCTTGCAAGAACATTTTCATAATGCTCTGCTAGGGACTTTTTGATAAAAGCATCCATATCTTCAGCCATTCTTTCACTATATTCGCGTGAAGTTTGCGCGCCACCACCTAAGAAAGATTGACGCTGTTTCTCAAGAACCATAAGACCTGCAACATCACTCATACCATAGACTTGAACCATAGATTTGATGATATCAGTAGCGCGTTCAAGGTCATTACCTGCGCCCGTAGAGATTTCACCTATAAAAACCTCTTCTGCTGCGCGTCCACCCAAAAGAACATCTACTTCAGCCCACAACTCATGTTTTTGCGCTAAGTATTTATTTTCTTCTGGAGTATTAAGCGTATAGCCTAAAGCCGCTAAACCACGAGGAACTATAGAGACCTTGGAGACACGCTTTGCTCCCTTAGTTGTTTCAGCAAGGAGGGCATGACCACTTTCATGATACGCAACGATTCGCTTTTCAGTTTCATTAATACGACGACTTTTCTTAGCAAGACCTGCAATAGAGCGTTCTACTGATTCTCTTAAATCTTCTTGTCTCACTGTTTTTTGATTATTACGTCCTGCAAGCAAGGCTGCTTCATTGATGATATTGGCAAGATCTGCACCTGCTAAACCAGCAGTTAAGCGTGCAATCTCTTCAACATCAACATTTTTATCTTGTTTTACCTCTTTGATATGCACGCGCAAGATAGCGACACGCCCTTCCATATCAGGCTTATCCACTAAAACTTGACGATCAAAGCGCCCAGGACGAAGAAGTGCAGGGTCTAAAACCTCAGGGCGGTTTGTTGCTGCGAGAATAATAATCGGGGTATCTGTACTAAAGCCATCCATCTCTGCGAGAAGTTGATTAAGCGTCTGTTCGCGTTCGTCATTGCCACCCATCATACCGCCAGCCGCACGACTTTTACCAATAGCATCAATCTCATCTATAAAGATAATAGAAGGCGCATCTTTTTTAGCCTGTTCAAACAAATCACGCACGCGAGCCGCTCCTACACCTACGAACATCTCTATAAAGCTAGAGCCAGAAACAGAGAAAAAAGGTACCTCTGCTTCACCAGCAACTGCTTTTGCCAGAAGTGTTTTCCCGGTACCAGGGCTTCCTACAAGTAGGACACCTTTTGGAATTTTAGCCCCTAAAGTCACATAACGCTCAGGATATTTTAGAAAATCAACAATTTCTAAAACTTCTTCTTTGGCTTCATCAGCCCCTGCAACATCATCAAACTTAGTATTTGGCTTTTCAGAACTAATAAGTTTTTTTGAACTTCCCATTCCAAGCATGCCGCCACCCATGCTTTTTTGCATTCTTCCTGCAAAAAACATCCAGATCGCGATGATGATTAAAAACGGAAAGAGCCATCCAAACATTTCAGTAAACCAATTAGTTTCACTAAAACCGCTATAATCTATACCTTTTTTTTCTAAAAGAGGAATCAAAGTATCATCAAAACCTACCATGCGTGCCATATATGAAGCTTTTACGCCACCGTCACTGCTAACAGCACGTATATAATTCTGCCCAATAGCTACTTTTTCAACACTATTAGTACTAATCAGTTTTTTAAGTTCTGCGTAACTAATCTCTTGGGTTCGCATATTTTGTTTACCAGCAACAGAGTTACTAATACCTGCATTTTCACCTATTAAGGCCTTAAATACCAAAATAATTACTACAGAAAAAATAGCAAAGGTAATTAAGGGATTTTTATTAAAAAAATTATCATCTTTTTTTGGATTGGGTGCATTCATTGAACAGTTTCCTTAGTTTTTTATAATTAAAGTAACCCATTCATCTTGAGCTATACGCTCAATTTGAAAAAAATCACTATATTTTTTGAGTACTTTAGCTTCATATTTATCTAAAATACCTGAGAGTATCATTGTGCCATTATCTTTTAAAATTTTCTTCAAATCTGGGGCAATCATCACCAAAACATCAGCAACAATATTTGCAATGACAACATCATACTGTTGATTAGTTAATGTGGCTGAACCCTCCCATATTCTATTGAAACTAATTTGATTTAACCTGGCATTTTCTTGTGCATTTGCAACAGAGACAGGATCTGTATCACAAGCATCTATCATGCCTCCAAGTTTACAAGCTGCAATACCTAAAATTCCACTTCCACAACCAACATCAATAACATAATCATCTCTTTTTACGCTTCTAGCAACTGCTTGCAAACAAGTAGCTGTTGTAGGATGGTGTCCTGTACCAAAGGCTAAAGCAGGGTCAATGGCGATATTTACCATCCCTTCTTTGGAGCTATCCCAAGTAGGATGAATATAAAAAGGTGCAATTTCAATGGGAGTGATACTCTCTTGATACTTGCAGACCCAATCATCATTTTGAAGTTTTTCATGGATGAGTTCAACATCAATAGGTTTTGAAAGTGCTTTTTGTAAAGCTTCTGCGAATTGCTCAATTCCCCAAGCCATAGTTTCAAGTTCATCTTCACTTCTTATAATAAAAGTGCCATCACGCTCTTCAAAACCAATAGGAAGGGTATCTGAGAGAAAATCATTAAAAAGCTCATGGTGAGACGAAGGCCTCACACTCAATGAGTAATAGAAATTTTGCATATATTAATTAGTGCCGAGAACTGCGCCGAGTTTTTCTTTTAAGACTTGCGGAGTAAAAGGTTTCACGATATAATTATTTACACCCGCTTTCAGTGCTGTAATCACCTCAGCTTTACCACCTTCTGTGGTTACCATAATGATAGGAAGATCAACAAAACGCGTATCTGCACGGACTTTTTTGACCAATTCAAGACCATTCATCTCAGGCATATTCCAATCAGTGATAAGCATCCCAGTATCTGGATTTGCATCCAAGGCAGCCCAACCAGTCACACCGTCTTCACCCTCTAAGATATCTTTATATCCTAAACGACCTAAGGTATTTTTTATAATTCTTCTCATGGTTGAACTGTCATCTACAACTAATAGCTTCAAACCATATCCTTTTAATAAATTTCTAATATTTTCATAATAATAGCCTAAAAATATTTAAACCCGAATTATGTAATAGAAAACAATAAGTAGCATCTATGCTTGTGCTTAAGGGATGTTTTTTAAATATGCCTTGAGTACAATGATAGAGGCTTTCTTAAGTTTTCTATTGCATTATTTGGGTTAGAATTGAGCCTTAAGATCTATAGTACCTTCATAATAGGCTTTTCCTACAATAACTCCACCCACTTCTTTTGTAGCACGGAGTGCTTTTATATCTTCTTCATCCTTAACGCCGCCACTCGCAATTGTCATCACGCCACTTGCGCGAGCAATATCAAGCGTAAATGCAACATTTACACCACTAAGCATACCATCTCTACTAACATCTGTACAGATAATAGCCTCTACGCCGGCATCAGCAAATTCACGAGCCAGATCCGTAGCTTTCATCTCGCTCACTTCACCCCAACCCTCAACCGCAACATATCCATCAATTGCATCAATGCCGACAACTATAGGATATTTTTCTGCCATCTCTTTAACAAATTCAGGTTTTTTCACAGCGATTGAGCCTAAAATAATTCTATCAATGCCTAGGTCTAAATAACGCTTGATCGTCTCTTCATCACGAACACCACCACCAAGTTCTAGTTTTACATCGGTATTTTCACGAATTTTTTTAATCTCTTCAAGGTTTTTTGGTTCCCCTGCAAAAGCACCATTCAAATCTACCAAGTGCACCCAAGTAGCACCCATCTCTTCAAACTGTTTTACCACTTCCCATGGCGAATCTGAATAGATCTTAGCCGTATCCATCAAACCTTTACTTAGACGAACTGCCTTGCCATCTTTTAAATCAACTGCTGGTAAAATTTCCATCTATTTCCTTATAATTTTATAAAATTTTTCAAAATTGCTAAGCCATTTTTATGGCTTTTTTCAGGGTGTGGCTGAATTCCCATGATATTGTTATGTGCTACTGCGCTTGTAAACTTATAGCCATATTCACTCTCACCAATAATATCTTTTTCATTATCGCATACTACGTGAAAAGAGTGCACAAAATAGAGATAGTGTGCTTCATCTAAGTTTTCAAAAAGAGGATGTTTAGAAGTAAACATTCGGTTCCATCCCATATGTGGTACTTTTAAAGGATGCGAGAAACGCGAGGTATCAAACTCTTGAACATGCCCTTTAATCAAACCAAGACCTTCGTGATTTCCAAATTCGTTAGAACTTTCAAAGAGAAGTTGCATACCCAAGCAAATGCCTAATATAGGTTTTTCGCCCTTAGCGTATTCACGCAAAGCTTCTATCATGGATCGTTCTTGAAGATGCTCCATAGCATCTCCAAAGGCACCCACGCCTGGCAATATTAATTTATCGTATTCTTTAAAACGCTCAGGATTAGACTCAACAACACTCTCCTCTCCTAAAAGTTTAAAAGCATTTTGAACACTTGCTAGATTTCCCATATTATAATCAACAATGGCTATCATAATTTACCTTTTTGACCTACTAATTTAATATATATTGCCAGCCCTGTAATTAATAAAAATACCCCCCCAATAATATACATTGCATAAAGCAACTTATCAGGTTCAGTCATAGCAAACTTAAAGACTAGCATCAAAGATTCAATTGCTAAAGCAATAATAATTGAACCAATAAAACGAACCATAGTCTTGTGGGTATCATAAGTATCTTGATGATCACCGGAACCTAAAACTTCTTCTGTGAAGAGTGTTTTAACCAGATCAAAAATCGCCAAAGAAAGCGTCAGAAGGATAGTGGATTGAAAAATATCATTGATTGTAATCTCATAAAAATGAAAAATAAACCCAGTAAATGCCTCCATAGATCTAATAAACAAAAACAAAGAAATAAGTCCCAAAGCGATAGAGAAAGCAGCATAAGAAAAACGAGAAATTTTACCAAAAGCACTCGTCATTGCCGTAGGATTTGAAATTTTCAAAACCTCATTAAGAGGCATATCAATACAAACAACATAAAGTAAGTTTTCATTCTCATCAAAAATTGGCTGAGAAGCCGTGACTGTCAACTCTTTTGTAATAAGAGAAGGATAAGGGTCTGTTATCGTGCATCGCTTCTCTTTCATCGCTCGATAATAGTAGGCGCGAGTTGAACGATTTTGCCCTATATCAATATCCAATTGCCCCTCATTGAGGTAGGTTGGTGTAACTTGAATACCCTTCTCATTAAGGACATAAACACCCTCGCACTCTTTTAAATCACCTTTTATCTTTTGCAATCTTCCTGTAATACTTTCAACAGAAACAGAAGGAAGTTTATTAGGAATATTTTGAGAAAAAAGGTAACAAAAATAGGCACGTGCCTTAACCCGTGCCTTAGAAAAATCTTCCATATCGCGTGCTTGCATCAATGCTCCTTTTAAATATAATCGCGATTATACCTTATAATTTATTAGGCTAGTTTTATCTCTAGGGTGCTAACTTATGTAACCGATGATATACCTTGCAGATTAATATTCTTACTCACTAAATCTCTTACAAATGTATGACGGAGTATATGGAGACCTTTTTTATTGATACCAGATTTCTTCATCTTATTGGATATGACACTATAAAGCTCTACTCTAAGTGTATTATTAAAGTTCTCAATGTTATCTAATACACTTTGCAATGTTCCATCTATCAATGTTTTATTCCTATCAAACTCTTTTTTATCGTTACTAAGTGTCCATAACCTTGTTGTTTTATGTTCTACAATTTTTTTAAAAAGTTCTCTGTCTTTTCAATTACTCTTTTGTCATTAAAGTACTCTGTAGCTTTTGAAATGTATTTGTTTAATGTCATCACTCATCCAT
>CAMZLS010000073.1 GCA_947311765.1 uncultured Helicobacteraceae bacterium | reverse complement strand
TTTACCATAGTTTTTACCGCTCTTTTAATTGCTGAGATAAAGATTATGCTAACTCAAATTAAGCTTGGATACAAGGAGCACTAAATGTTTGAAACTTTTTCACTACTAACACTTCAGCAGTACTGGTGGTTTTTAGTCACAGTATTAGGTGCACTTTTTGTTTTTATGACATTTGTCCAAGGCGGTCAAACTTTGCTTTATAAGTTGGCTTCAACTGAAGAGCAAAGAGATATACTTGTCGCTTCTCTTGGAAGAAAATGGGAGCTTACATTTACAGCACTTGTTATGTTTGGTGGAGCTTTATTTGCTGCTTTTCCTCTTTTTTACTCTGTTAGTTTTGGTGGAGCATATTATGTCTGGATGGCAATTCTTTTTTGTTTCATTATCCAAGCAGTATCGTACGAATATAGAAAAAAACCAAATAACTTCTTGGGAAAAAGAACTTATGAAACATTTTTATATATAAATGGGAGCTTAGGTATTATCCTTATAGGAATTGCTCTTGGAACGCTCTATAGCGGGGGAAATTTTATCAAAAATGATATGAATTTAGCCCACTGGACACTAGCAAGTAGAGGTCTAGAGGCTGTACTAAATCCTTTTAATGTAGCTTTTGGATTTACCATATTTTTTCTTGCAAGAGTTCAAGCACAGCTATATTTTTTAAACAATATTGACAGTGATGCTATAGTAAACAAGATAAAAAAACAGCTAAAATTTGATGCCCTACTCTTTGTAGGATTTTTTGTACTTTTTGTAGTTATGCTTCTTAGCATAAGTGGTCTTAGCTACAATGCAAATGGCTTCTTTGTAGAAGAGTTTAAGTTTTTAAAGAATTTTATAGCAAATCCGATTTTATTGGTACTATTTTTAGTTGGAACACTGATGGTGCTATATGCTATATTTATATCTCTATTTAAAAATAGCACTAAAGGAATCTGGTTTAGTGGTATTGGAACTGTTCTAGTAGTTGTTTGTACTCTATCTCTTTTGGGGTTCAATAACACAGCAATCTATCCGTCACTAAGTGATATTCAAAGCTCACTAAATATAGAAAATTCATCTGGTTCACGCTATACTCTTAGTGTTATGAGTTATGTTTCATTGCTTGTTCCTGTTGTTCTTGGATATATCATACTTGTATGGAAGTCTATGGATAAAGAAAAAATTACATCTGAAGAAGTACAATCAGATTCACACCACTACTAGGAGATTTTATGGAAGAGATTAGTTACAATGCTGGCATGATTTGGTTTGCTACTTGGCCCATATTAATATATGTTTCGTACAAATTTGTCAAACTCAATCTAGAGCATTTTGAAAACAATATAAACAAATAGATAGACTTATATTAAGGGATCAAAATTCAATTTTAACCGTCGCATAGCTCAAAGCTATGCTCCTTCATAAAAAATAGTCTAACTAGTTGAAAGAAAAGAGCAGAAACAACTAAGCTTCTACTATAGAATCATCATAAGGGTCCATATGTATCATAATTTGGAGATTATTATTAGGAAAAAGTTCCTCTATTTTAAGTTCGATACGATCTGTAATAATATGCGCATCAAAGAGTGTGATGGTGACATTGAAGACGATATGAACACTGATAAAGACATCTGAACCTGATTTGCGTGTTAAAAGATAGTGATAATCAGTTATATCTTTATCTGCTTTAAGAATCGCATGAATTTTTGCAACATCATCTTCTTCCAGAGCAGCGTCAAGAAGCATTAAAACGCCCTCTTTAATAATTGGATAAGCAGATACAATCATATAAACAGCAATAGCAAATCCTAACAAGGAGTCAATTAATGCTTCGCCAGTATAGTTTACTAAAAAGATAGCAAGTAAAACTGCCGCATTTGAAAAGAGATCCGTTTTATAGTGAAGTGCATCGGCTTTAATAACCATATTGTTTGTTTTTTTGGCAATATAGTTTAAGAAAAGAACTAAAAATCCTGTCAATATAATTGAGACAAGCATAACCACAGCAGATTCATCCAAATGGCTCAGCTCTTTCGTATTGACAATATTTGAAATTGCTTGATAAAAGATAAATAGTGCCGATACAGAGATGATTGTACCCTCTATAACAGCTGCGAGAGGTTCTATTTTAGAGCGTCCAAAATTGAATTTATCATCAGCAGGTTTTTCTGCATTATGTAGAGCGTAGTAGTTAAAGGCTGAAACAGAGAGGTCAAGTAATGAGTCAATGGCAGAGGCTAAAACAGCAACAGAACCGCTTAGAATTCCAAAAGTCATTTTAATAACAACTAAGATAGCAGCAACAGAGGTGGAAACTATGGTGGCTTTTTTTTCTATTCGCATGCGATATTTTAACATAGCTCTCGTTAAAATGCTGTTATGAATTTAGAAAAAATAAGAATTGAACGCCAAAAATGGATGAGATGGAAAAATATCGCTCCACTTCGAGAAGCTTTAGACGGCTTAGTAGAACTTACATGTAAATGTGATTTGGGTGATACTATTAGGCTTACATGCGCTGCGAGGAATGAGGAAGTACCCTTGGGGTGCAAAGAAAATATTGATGCTGAACTTATTAAAAAAACGGCAAAAATATTGATGCCTTGGAGAAAAGGACCTTTTGAGCTTTTTGGGCTTTTTATTGATAGTGAGTGGCAAAGCCAGATAAAATATAATCTTTTGCGCCCTCACTTTAATCTTAAAGATAAGCGTGTCGCTGACATTGGATGTAATAATGGTTATTATCTTTTTAGAATGCAAGAAGATGATCCAGCAAAACTTGTAGGATTTGACCCTTCAGCTTTATATAAAACGCAATTTGATTTTATTAACCATTTTGTAAAAAGTGATATCGTATATGAGCTTCTAGGAGTGGAGCATCTGCCTTTTTATGAAGAGAAGTTTGATATAATTTTTTGTTTAGGGGTCTTGTATCATAGAAGTGACCCCATAGCAATGCTAAAAGCACTTTATAAAGGTCTGGATGTAAAGGGCGAGGTGATTTTAGATACCTTTATGATTGATGGTGATGAAGAGATCTGTTTGACACCAAAGGGAAGTTATTCAAAAATTCCAAATATCTACTTTGTGCCAACAATTCCAGCTTTAAAAAATTGGTGTTTACGCTCAGGATTTAAAAAATTTGAAGTATTAGAAACTTCTCTTACATGTAAAAATGAACAACGTCGTACTGAGTGGATTGAAGGGCAGAGCCTTGAAGACTTCCTTGATCCTGACGATAGTAGTAAAACCATAGAAGGTTATAGTGCTCCAAAAAGAGTATACGTACGCCTCGTTAAATAAGCAAGGAAAAATAATGGCTAAAAAAGAACAAAAAAGCAACAAAGAGATTGTTGATGATAGTTTGGTGTTGCTTAATACCCATGAAAAACTTGATAGTTCACTTTGTGGTGATGTAGAAGAGTTGAAGTTGGGATACGCTCGTATCTCTTTAGCTACGACCGAGGCGATGCGCGCGGATGATGTTGGACTTGTTCATGGAGGTTTTATTTTTAGTGCGGCTGATTTTGCCGCTATGGCTGCTGTAAACGAGCGTAATGTTGTCTTAGCAAGTTCAGTGTGTCAGTTTTTAGCACCTGTTCGTGTTGGTGATTTTGTTATCTTTGAAGCACGCGAACGTCAAAAAGAGGGACGCAAACGAAGTGTCTATGTTACTGGTTCTGTCCTTGATATCAAAGTTTTTGAAGGAGAATTTAAAACCGTAGTGACTGATAATCATGTTTTAAATCTTACTCTTTTAGATAATGCAGAAAAGGCAGTCGAGTAGTTATATACTAGTTTAAATAGCTTCTATCCAATAAGGAGCATTTTTCTGTTCTGCTTTAATAGTCGTTGTGCCACCATGCCCAGGGTAGAGTGTTTTATCAAAATCAAGATTCATAAAACGCTTCAAGCTTTTTTTCATATCCTCAGCAGATGAATAAGGAAAATCAACTCTCCCGATAGAGCGCTCGAAGATAAAATCCCCGCTAAACATTGCCTCGCCAATCTCTATAGTAGAACACCCAGGACAGTGCCCAGGATAGTGACGAAAAGTAACATCAATTCCTTCAATAGTGAGAGTTTTTAGCTCACCTTCTATTAAAACATCAGGAATGGAAGGAGGAAGAGAAGGCATCCATTGACTCGATTTAAGTAAAAAAGCATCATCTTTAGGCGTATAAAGAGGTGTTTTTAGCTTCTCTTGGAGTTCACTATTGCTCCATACATGATCAAAATGCCCGTGAGTATTTAAGATAGCAACAGGGTTTATGACATGGGCTAAAACCCAAGGGGTCGCACCTAAACCAGGGTCGATAATAATGTCTTTGTCATTAACGGTAACAATATAACAGTTTGTTTGATAATCGCCCATAGGCTGTTTTTGTATTTTCATTTGAGTACTTTTTTAGTTTATTTGTAGAATAATACCATATGAACTTTTTTATAGAGAAATATTACCCAAAAACTTTTGAGAAAAACCGTGTTTTGTACATCAGGAAGACTTGAAGCAGGCTTTACATGTAAGGAATTGGAAAAAATAGCATCGCAAAAGGTTTATTGAACTCAAATACGATACAATAATACTAGAAAACATCTACTCAAGGAGTAAAAGTGCTAACATTAAAAATTGAAAATCCAGAAGTTGAAACTATATTTCTTGATGGTTTTGATAGCAATAAAGAGTCATTTTTCAACTTTGTAAAAGAGAGTTACACTAAGATGATGTTGCTAAAAAGTTTGGATAAGTCACTAAAACAAGCACATCTTCAAAATTCTGGAGAGCTAGAAGAAAATTCATTAGACATATTGATTGATGATGTTAAAAATAGTACCAACTCCTGAATTTTCTAAAGAGGTTAAAAAACTTGCAAAAGCATACAAGCTTATTGTTAAAGATTTGCAAACTCTAAAAGATGAATTAGTGAAAAACCCTAGAGTAGGTATTGACTTAGGACACAACTGCTATAAGATTAGATTAGCAAATTCATCAATTCCAACAGGCAAAAGTGGTGGTTTTAGAATTGTTACATATTATTTTGATGCAAATGAGACAATACGATTGCTTCTAATCTACTCTAAGAAACAGCAAGAAAATATAAGTAATGAAGAGATTTTAGAAGTAATAAAAAGAAATGAGTTTTAAAGTTAGTAAGAAATTTTAGATATACTTATAAAATTTAAAAAATACTAAAGGTTTCTTGATGCCAAAATATGCGCAGATAAGTGATTATCTGATCAAGTTTTTACAAGATGAGGTGCGTAAAACTTCTCTTGAAAATGTTGTTGTAGGACTGAGTGGAGGTATTGATTCTGCTGTGGTTGCTGTTTTAGCGCAACATGCCTTTGGTGATAAACTTTTGTGTGTGAAGATGCCCTCGCATTATTCTTCACAAAGTTCACTTGATGATGCCGATACTTTGGTGGAAAAATTTCAGATGAGAGCTATTACGAAAAGCATAAAGTCGTTGTTGCGAAGTTATGAAAATGAGAGTATGAGTGCCTTAAGAAAAGGAAATTTCTCTGCTCGCATGCGCATGGCAACACTTTTTGATATTTCAGCAGAGCAAAACGCCCTAGTTTTAGGAACAAGTAATAAAAGTGAACTGATGCTAGGCTACGGAACGCTTTTTGGTGATTTGGCAAGTGCACTCAATCCCATTGGGGATCTGTATAAAACAGAAGTTTTTGAGTTAGCACATTATTTGGGTGTTTCAGAAGTTATTATAAATAAGCCACCTTCGGCTGATTTGTGGGAAGGGCAGAGTGATGAGGAGGAGTTGGGTTATACCTATGCCCAACTTGACGCTGTTTTGAAATGCTATGTAGAAGAGCGTTATTCACACAAAGAGCTTCTTGATGAAGGCTTTGATAAAGAGATGGTAGATATGATTATCACGCGTATCTATCGTAATCAGTTCAAGCGTCGTATGCCAGTTATTGCAAAATTAACTTCGCGTACGATTAACCACGATTTTAACTATCCAAGAGATATTACTTTATAAGGAATGTAAGATGCAAATACCGTTTAATCGAATAGAAGTAAGTAAAAATGAACGCCAGATGATAGATCAAGTTCTTGATGGTAAATCAAGAGCAGTTGTTGAAGACTTTGAAGAAGCTTTTGAAGCGTATGTTGGGGCAAAGTTTGCCTTAGCGACTTCTCATGGAACAGCGGCACTTCATCTAGCAATGCTCGCTATCAACCTAAAACGTGGAGATAAAGTTTTATGTTCTGTCAATGCCTTTCCTTGCGTTCCTGAAGTTGTTCGCCATTTTGATGCAGAGCCTGTCTTTATAGATATTGACCCTGATACTTACAATATTGATTTGGATAAGCTAGAAAACTATTTAGCTGATAATAAATCCAAAAAACTCAAAGCCGTTATCGTCTCTCATATCGCGGGGCAGAGTACAGACCTTGAGCGACTTTATAATATTGCGCATATTTATGATGTTAAAATTATCGAAGATGCAAGTGAAGCCCTTGGTGCGACTTATAAAGGCAGTAAAATTGGTTCAACTGGTGCTGATATCACCTGTTTCTCTTTTTCAGCACATCTCAAAAACTCTTTGAGCAATGGCGGAATGTTGGTAAGTGATGATGATGAACTTATAGAGAGAGCGACACTCTTGCGTAATCATGCTATGGTTGTAGATGAAGATTCTTTGGAATATATTTATGATGTGGTTGATATTGGAAATAAATATACTATTAGCCCGCTTGATGCGGCATATAATCTTGCAGTATTGCAAAAGCAAGATAAAAATGTAGCAAGACAGCGTGAAATTGCAGCCATTTATAATGAAAAGCTTCAAGGTGTGGCTCATATTAGCTTACCTGAGTTAGGTGATGACCATGCCTGCTCTTTATATATTGTAAAAATAGATAAAAATCGTGACTCTTTTGCGCGAGAACTTGATGCCAAAGGTATTCAGACAGGATTGCACTATATCCCTCTGCATCTTATGAGCTATTATAAGAGTAAATATTCACTTCGTGTTAATGACTTTCCTATTGCATTACGAACTTTTCAGCAGGTTCTAAGTATTCCAAATTTTGCAAGCATGAGTGATAAAGAGATTGAGTATGTGTGCCAATCAATTAAAGAAATCTCTAAAACACGAGTCTAATGATTGCGTGGATTGAGCGTTATTTTTACGCTCCTACTCTTTTACAAAAGCTACTTTCGTGGCTTTTGTCCCCTTTGAGTTTTTTATATTGCCTTATAATGAAGATACGATTTATGTCTATTAAAGTGCATGATTTTTCCATTCCTATCATTAGTGTAGGCAACCTCACTGTTGGTGGTAGCGGGAAAACTCCTCTTGTGACAGCACTGGCTTCAAAATATAAAAAACCAGCCATAATCTTACGAGGATATGGACGAAAATCAAAGGGCTTACATGTAATCTCTGATGGAAAAAATATCTTAAAAGATGTTTTAATAAGTGGCGATGAAGCGATGATTTATGCTGAAAAACTGCCTGAGTGCATTGTTATAGTTAGTGAAAAAAGAGAAGAGGGGATACAAAAAGCTAAAGAGATGTTAGCAGAGATAGTTTTCTTAGATGATGGTTACTCAAAACATCAGATACAAAAGCTAGATATTGTGATAGATGTTGTCACTTCAAATAACTTCTGCCTGCCATCAGGTCCTTATAGAGAGCGTCATTGGAAAGGGAAAAAGGTCTTACATGTAAGCGAGGGAAAAGATTTTACAAGAGAGGTAAAACTCAAAGATGCCACAGAAAAGATGCTCCTTGTAACAGCTATTGCTCGTCCTGAACGTCTTGATGCTTTTTTGCCTAAAGTTATAGGAAAAAAATATTTTCCAGATCATTATTATTTTCAAAAAGAGGAGTTAGAAAAGCTTTTACATGTAAGCAAGGCTGATTCACTTTTAGTGACCTACAAAGACTATGTAAAGATAAAAGATTTTAATTTGCCTCTTTCTCTTTTAGATTTAGAGGTGCAAATAAATAATAATAGTGCGATATATAAGAATAATTAATCTTATATATCACAGAAAATATAAGATACTCAGAGTATCTTATAAACTTTTAGAGTGCTCTTAATGCAGTTTTTCTCTAACTATTTGAACAGCCTGTACCATATTTTGAAGAGATAGCTTTACCTCTTTCCATTTACGTGTTTTGAGTCCACAATCAGGATTTATCCATAATTGTTCTTTTGGCAAAACTTCTAAAAGTGAATAAATTTGTGTAACAATTTCTTTTACAGATGGAATTCTAGTGGAGTGGATATCATATACACCTGGACCTACTTCTTGTTTGTAGCCAACTTTTGCAAAAATTTTTAATAGTTCATTTCCACTTCTTGCAGTTTCTATTGAGATAACATCAGCATCCATCGCTTCAATAGTTGCAATAATGTCATTGAATTCACTGTAGCACATATGTGTGTGGATTTGTGTCTCTTGTTTTGCACAGCTTACAGAAAGTTTAAAGTCCCTTACTGCCCATTCTTCATATGTTTTTACTTTTGCCTGTCGTAACGGATACCCTTCTTTGAATGCAGCTTCATCAACCTGAATGACCTGTATTCCTGCTTTTTGCAAATCATCTACTTCGTCACAGATTCCAAGAGCAATTTGTTTGCTTACTTCACTTCTTGGCATATCGTCACGGACAAAAGACCAGTTTAAAATAGTAACAGGACCAGTGAGCATCCCTTTCATGATTTTTTTCGTTTTACTCTGTGCATATCTTATCCACTTAAGCGTCATTGGTTTTGGACGAGATATATCACCATAAATGAAAGGTGGCTTAACGCAACGACTACCATAACTTTGCACCCATCCGTTTTGACTAAACCCGTAACCGTTCAACTGCTCTGCAAAGTACTCAACCATATCATTTCTTTCAGGCTCTCCGTGAACAAGAATCTCAAGTCCACACTTCTCTTGAAAAGTGATGCAATCGTCTATGTATTTTTTTATCTCGTTTTCATAGCCTTTTTCATCCAAATTACCATTTTTATACTCTCGTCTAGCATGTCTTATTTCAGGTGTTTGCGGAAATGAACCAATGGTTGTTGTTGCAAGTGGTAAATATTGCAGTTTGTCTTTTTGCAATTTTATCCTTTGCTTATATTCTCCTTCACGCTCATACTTTTTTGTGTGTTTTATTCTTTCTTGTACTTTTGTATCATGTGTAAGAGAAGATATTTTTCTTGAAAGATTTGCTTTTTGGTTTGCTTCTAAATATTCCAATTCTGTTACATGTAAAGCCTTCTTTGAATGAAAAAATATTTTACTAATAAGAGCAATTTCATCTAATTTTTCAACGCCATAGCTGAGCCAATTTTTTATTTCAGGGTTCATTTTTTGTTCATGTTTCAAATGAAAAGGTACATGCAACAAAGAGCATGAGGAGGAAATTATAAGATTGTTTTTATGTATATGCAATGCAATTTCATTAAGAATGTTAAGACTCTTCTCTATATCATTTTTCCAGATATTTCTTCCATCTACAACACCTGCAATAAGTGTTTTATTAGATTTGGCAATGAGTTCAAGTGAGTCAAAGTTTTCATTAGCATATAAAAAATCAAGTCCAATTGCCCAAATAGGTGTATTAACAAGTATTCTTGTTGCTTCGCAAGAGTGCTCAAAATATGTAAGCACTGTAATTTTTATATTTGTAGAGACATTCGCAAGTCTGTCATAAGTTGGCTTTATAAGACTAAGCACTTTGGTATCCATATCTTTGACAAAAATAGGCTCATCGATCTGCACTATAACCGTATCATCAAGCTCTGCTATCGTTTTAAGTAGATCTTCATATATAGGTAAAAGTTTAGCATATAATTCGTAAGTATCTCCACCGTCAATTCGTTTACTTAGTCCAAGAAATGTCAGTATCCCTATGATATTTATCTTGCATGTAAGTCCGTGTTTTTTTGCCTCTTTGTACTCTTTTAGGAGTTTATCTGCGTTTAATTTGTATCTATCTTCTAATGAGAGTTCTGGAACGATATAGTGATAATTTGTATTAAACCATTTTGTCATCTCCATAGCAACAGTATCTTTGTCCCCTCTTGCCATTGTAAAGTAACGCTCCTCTTCTTGAAGGTGTGCAAAGCGTTTTGGTATGGCACTTAATGTTACTGCCATATCAAGCATGTTGTCATAAAAAGAGAAGTCATTTGAACTTATATGCTCAATGCCTGCATTTTTTTGATAGTCCCAGTGTTTACACTTTAACTCTTTTGCTACTTTTTCAACTTCACTAAAGTTGGTTTTTTTTGCCCAATAATTCTCAAGTGCAAATTTCAGCTCTCTTTGTTCCCCAATTCTTGGAAATCCTACTACATATGTATTTTTTGACATAACCATATCCTTCGATTTGAGTCATTTCTGACTATATTTTTCTATCTGTTTTTGTAAAGTTTTTTTGATGTGATAATTTAAGGAATTAAGAAAAAAAAGGGGGGGGTGAACGCCACTACGACGGAATGCAAAACATACTGTATAATATGGACATCTTGGAATATAGTGGTTGAATAAAATCAGTAGTTTTGATTTAATGGTAAAGAAGAGATGACAGTGACATGGTTTCGAACTATTAAACAACGCTAATACTGTTGTAATAAAAAGTTTCCTTAATGACACATTTTCTCCTTTTTTAGAATTATAACACATTTGCAGATTTTTTTGCTTGGATTATCGTAACGCAAGAAAGTAACTTAGAGTAGCGTATTTGAAAACTAGCCTTTAAATATGAGAAAAGCTTTATGTTTAGCCTAAAAGTTTGATATTATTGTGATAATTAAAGTTATTAGGAATATTTAATGAAATCAAAAACACTTTTATCTATTGGTTCTTTCGCTCTTGTCTTGTTTACATCTGTCTCTTTAGCTGATAATTACACAAGAGATATCCATATTCCACCTGTTCCTGAAGTGACCGTAGTGGTTCCTGATGTATCTAAGGTCACTGCCATTGTGCCTACAGCGGTGAAAGTAAATACGATTTACCCTCAAGTAAGAAAAAGCAGAGTAAACAAACCTATTAATCCTCATCGTCAGTTTGAACATAAAAGAAATGCAAGAATAATTTTTTCCAAAAGAATACCACTAAGTTATAATAAAATGACTTTAGATGAAAAGAATATTTTAGTTGGTGATATCAAAAATAGTCGTGTGAGCCTTTATCTTCGTGGCACATATATGAAGCCAAAAGTACTAAAAGAGAAACTTACAGGAGCAGGCTATAAGATTCTTTCTATGACGCTACTTGATAAAAAGAAAAAGCTTATGTCGATTGTTTTTACAAATAAAGATATTGAAGCGATGGCAGATGCACCAAATCGTGGATTTGCTGCTTCTTTGCGTGTTTTAGCGGATGGCATAAATAAACAAATCAGCATCATAAATCCCTTATATATTTCACGCGCATTTATGCAAGATGATTATAAAAAAACTACTCCTCAAGCTAACTTAGAAAAATTGCGTGATACTTTTGGTGATAGTAATCTTACAGATTCAGAAGATATTGTAAAATTTAATCTTCTAGCAAAATATGTTTTTATGAATGGTATGCCAGGATATAAGGATATGTCTATTTTAGCAAAAGCAACACATGTAAAGTTGCTAGCAAAGGCAAAAAAATCAAAAAAAGTGTTGTATATTCAAGAACTTTCTAAAAATCGTGCCGTAGTAGGCGTGAAGCTCTCCAAGCGAACAGCTAAATTTATCAAAAAAGCGGGATATGCTAATGCAGCTCTTCTGCCATACCCTGTTCTTTTAGAAAATGGTGAAGTAAAAATACTTGATCCTAAATATTACATTTCTGTAATGTATCCACTTCTTAAAATGGGAACTTTTATGAAAATATCAACAGTTCCAGGCGCGATAAATGGAGAAATCAAAAAAATTTTTAAATAATAAAACTCTCTTCTAGGGAGTTTTCGCTATAATCACTCTCCTAAATCTTACATGTAAAGACAATTTTAAATGCAAAAAAAAATCCCTCAGGTAAAAACACTCCTTGATGCTCTTCCGTATATCAAACAATTTTCAAATGAAATCTTTGTTATAAAATACGGTGGTTCAGCACAGATAAATCCAGAACTCAAAGATAAGGTCGCACAAGATATCTTACTGATGTATCTTGTGGGTATTAAGCCTATTGTTGTGCATGGTGGTGGTAATAAAATCAGTGGTATGCTTGATAGACTTCAGCTCGGAACGAAATTTATAGATGGATTTCGTGTAACTGATGAAAAAGTGATGGAAATTGTAGAGATGGTTCTTTCAGGAAGCATCAATAAAGAGATAACAGCACTCTTAAACCATCATGGTGCAAAAGCGATAGGCATTAGCGGTAAAGATGCTAGTTTTATCAAAGCAAAGCCTATTAATTACGACAAATATGGTCTTGTCGGAAAGATTACAGAGATTGATGCGAATGTAGTTAAAAATCTTATTGCTGAAAAATTTATCCCTGTCATTGCTCCTATTGGTGGAGATGAAAACCTCAATCACCCAGGCTACAATATCAATGCAGACTTAGCAGCGAGCAAGATAGCAGCAAGTATTGGCGCAAAAAAAATTATATTTATGACAGATACAAGAGGGGTTCTTGACAAAGAGATGAATTTTTTATCAACACTGCATGAAGATGAGATTGTCAGTTTAAAAGATGACAACACTATACATGGCGGTATGATTCCAAAAGTAGATGCTTGCTTGGAAGCGATTAATGGTGGTGTGGAGAAAGCACATATTATTGATGGCAGGATAGAGCATTCTCTGCTTTTAGAGATTTTTACTTGTGATGGCGTTGGTACTGTCATTAAAAAATAGTTATAATTTTAAAAAATATTTTAAAGAGAGCATATGCAATTTACAGAGACACGCGGAAATGATGAAATTCATCCTGCAGAAGTTACATTTTCAGAGGCTATTTTAAGCCCTATCGCATCTTTTGGAGGACTCTATGTTCCCAAAGATCTTCCCAAGCTTGGTAAACCGTTTTTCAAGAAACATCTTGATTCTACTTATAAAGAGTTGGCCTTAGATTTTTTAGAGACTTTTGCTATTGATATAGAAAAAGAGGTTTTAGAGGAGGCACTCTCTTTATATGATGCCTTTGATGATGCTTCCAACCCCGTTCCTCTTGTGAAAGTAGAGGAGGATCTTTTTATCAGTGAGCTTTATCATGGCCCAACACGCGCTTTTAAAGATATGGCTCTGCAACCTTTTGGAAGCATCTTGTCTCATATCGCACAAAAGAGAGGTGAAAGCTATCTTATCTTGGCAGCAACAAGTGGCGATACGGGTCCTGCTGCACTAGAAACTTTTAAAAACAAACCAAATATAAAAGTGGCATGCATGTACCCAGGAAACGGAACTTCTGATGTACAGCGTCTGCAAATGGTTACTGAAGATGGAGAAAATCTCAAAGTTATCGGTATTAACGGCAACTTTGATGATGCGCAAAAAGCACTTAAATCTCTCCTCTCATCTCCTACCTTTAATGCAAAACTCACAGAGAAAAATATTGCTCTTTCAGCTGCAAATTCTGTAAACTTTGGACGCATAATCTTTCAAATTATCTACCATATTCACAGCTATCTTGAACTGATACGCCAAGAAGAGATATGTATGGGTGAAAAAGTCTATCTCAATGTACCAAGTGGCAACTTCGGTAATGTTTTAGGTGCATATTATGCCCAAAAAATGGGACTTCCTGTAGAAAAACTTGTCGTCTCTTCTAATGAAAACAATATTCTTACACGCCTTATTACAACAGGTGAATATGATATCCGTGAAAGCGAACTTATCCCTACAACTTCACCAGCTATGGATATCCTTATCTCCTCAAATGTAGAACGCGTTATTTACGATATTTGTGGTGCAGAGCGTACTCGTGAGCTGATGCAAGCACTTGAGCAAGAGAAATATTATAAACTCACCCCTGAAGAACTCAAAGCACTTCAGGAAAATTTTCTTGCAGGCTACTGTAGTGATAATGAAGCAAGTGCTTATATTAAATACGCTTTTGATAAGGGTTATTTAATGGATCCTCACACAGCCACATGCTTTAAAACTTATGAAGTCCTTTCAGGAAGAGGCATTAAAACAATTGCTTACTCTACAGCAGAGTGGACAAAATTTTCTCCTACAATCTCCATCGCACTTAAAGGCGGTGAAGTGTTACCGAGCGATTTAGAAGCCCTCGAAGCCATAGCAGCAGAGGCAAACATAGAGATTCCGCAGATGATACAATCGCTTTTTAATAAAGAGATTAGGCATCCAAGCGTAATAGATAAGGAAGAGATAGAAGATGAGATTTTGGCATTTTTGTAGTTATTTTTGAAAAACTCAATGGATAAATCTTCTAATCATGTTAAAAATATTTTACATGGTTTTTTCTTAGCAATGGGGACAACGATAGCAGAGCCTTCAACGATATTGCCTTTAATAGTTAATTTTTTTGGAGGGAGTTCGCTTCTTGTGGGCTTTTTTGCCGCACTCTTGCGTGGAGGTGCTATTGTTGTTCAGATGTTTGCTGCTTTTCAAGCACAAAGTTATCCGCTTATGCTCCCATATTTACGGCGTGTTTTCTTCGCTCGATTTTTAGCATGGTTCTTTATTGGTGTTGCTATTATAATATTTGGAGAGGATTCTCCCAATATTACACTTTTTAGTATTGGTTTAGGGCTCTTTGTCTTCTCTTTTAGCGCAGGTTTTGGAGCTATTTATATTAAAGATATTATGGCAAAAATATTTACTCATAAATTTCGCGGTAAAACAATGGCATATCGGCAGTTTTTTACTGCTTTTGGAGGAATTATTAGCGGTTCGTTTGCGGCTATTATTTTAGAAGTCTATGAACCACCCTATAGTTTTGGATATCTATTTATTATTAGCTCATTTTTAATGGGTTTTGGCTATTTAGCTTTTGGAAGTGTAGTAGAGCCTCCTAAGGAAAAAGTGGCTCAAAGAGAGAAGAAATTTAGCACATTTTTAAAAAACTCTATTGTTACTCTTAAGGAAGATAAGGGTTTACGGATTCAGATAGCTACCTTTTTGTTTGCTTATGCTTATCTTATTTCCTTGCCTTTTATCATCTTAGACGCAGAAGAAAAAATCAATTTAAGTGGTACAGCTATTGGAGTTTTAATTACTTCACAGATGGTTGGGGCAATGCTTAGTAATTTTTTATGGGGAAGATTGACAAGTAGAGGTTACTGTCGCCTGAGTACTAATATAGCTTTGCTCTTACATGTAAGTGCAATTGTTTTGGCTTTTAACGCATATACTCTTTATGAATATATGACAATATTTTTTATAATAGGAGCTGCTACTGATGGCAACCGTATTGCTTCTGGAAATCTAATTTTAATTATTGCTCCGCCTGAAAAACGACCTATGTATGTTGCCTTACAGATGAATATAATCTCTTTAGGAATGTTCTTTTCTATTTTAGGAGGATTTATCTTACATGTAAGTAGCTATGAAGTGCTTTATAGTGTAACTTTATCTGTATTATTATTAGCTTTTTTTATATCTTTGCGTTTAAAAGATAACATTTAATAGATAAGTAATGAAAAGTCTTTTACTTATTCCATGTTTTAATATAGTTTTTCACTTTCTTATCAAGCATTTTCATGCGTTCTTTACCTTTAGGAAGAGTTAAGCGTAAGGCTTTCATCTCTTTTAGAAAATTTGAAACTCCATCGGGAATAAGATTTTGCAGATAATATTTTAGATGTTTTGCCATAGCGGGCGAAGAACCAGAAGTTGATATGGCGATAATTAAGTCATCTTTTTTTATATAAGAAGGAAAGATGAAATCACAATAATCTATCGAATCAACACAATTACATAGGCAGTTGTATTTTTTAGATTCTTGAAAAATTTCTGCTTGAAGAGATATGTTATCTACTGCGACAATAATTACCGAAAAGCCTTTGATGTCATCTTTTTTGTAAGACCGTTTCTTAAATCGAAGACTCTCTTTTTCTATACGCTCCATCATCTGCGAAGAAAACTCAAGCGCAATTACTTCAATATCATGAGAAAAATCAAGGAGATGAGCTAGTTTTTCATGGGCAACGCCACCACCACCTATAATAAGAATTTTCTTATTATCAAGTTTTATAAATGCTGGAAAATAAGCCAAAATACACCTTTAAAAGAGACTTTTGAAGAATTTATACTATAAAGTTCTTTATTTTAATCCATTGGAGTTTTAGTAACTGCATATTGATACTCAAGATTAAGCTCAGTTGGATATATTTTCAAAAATTATAATAACGGGAAATCATATGACAAAAAAAATTGTATCAATTTTAGGTTCAATGAAGACAATGGCGTTGTTAATGCTGATATTTGCTATATCTATTGGTGTTGCTACTTTTATTGAAAATGACTTTGGAACGCAGACGGCAAAGGCTGAAGTTTATAATGCGAGGTGGTTTGAGTTTCTCTTACTTTTTTTAGGTGTCAATCTAGCGATAAATATCTTTAACTTTAAGATGTATCGTAAAGAAAAAGCCTTAGTTTTGATGTTTCATATCTCATTTTTTGTTGTTCTTCTCGGTGCAGCAATTACGCGTTATTCTGGCTTTGAAGGTTCTATGCATATTCGTGAGGGTTCTGTAAAAAGTACTATGTTAAGTGCTGAAACATATCTAAACTTTAAATTTAAAGATGCCAATAAAGTTGAAGAATTTTCTTCTGCAGTTTATCTCTCTAAAATTTCAAAAAATACGCACTCTTTTAATATTACTGCACACGGTAAAAATATTCATGCAGAAATAATAAAATATATTCCTGATGCTATTTATACTATTGTTAAAGACCCCAAGGGTGAACCGATAGCCAATCTGATGGTGACAGGAGGAGCTGCTTCACAACCACAACAGCTTACCTTGCATAAGGGAGAGTTTTTCAATACCGCTGAGTATGTACTAGATTTTCAATCAGAAAAAAGATTTCAAAAGCCTGTTATTAAAATTTCTATGGATGGGGATCATCTCATAATGGCACATCCAAAAAAGATGACTTATGTAAGCATGGATGATAGAAGTAGTGGCGATATCGATATAAGCAATGCTACACCGATAGAGCAACGCAAGCTTTATACTATGGGAAATACAAGTTTTGTTTTACGAGAATTTTTTCCTAAGGCGAAACAAGTTTTAGTAAGTCGTGATACCTTGAGTGGACCTAAAATGAATAATGGTGCCATAGATGCTATTGTTCTTCGCCTTGAGAGTGAAGATGAAAGCGAAGAGTTGGCAGTACAAGGCTCTACCGGCATGATAGGTGAGCCTAAAAAAGTACATTTTGCAGGTATGGATATTAGTGTAGATTATGGTGCTAAGATTTTAGAACTACCTTTTAGCTTAAAGCTTGAAAAATTTGAATTGGAGCGTTATCCTGGGTCAAACTCTCCATCATCATACGCTAGTGAAGTTATTCTTATAGATGAAGAACAAGGCATAGAGAGACCTTTTCGTATCTTTATGAATCATGTTTTAGATTATCGTGGGTATCGTTTCTTTCAAGCTTCATATGATCGTGATGAAAGAGGAACAATTCTTTCAGTCAATAATGACCCAGGAACACTCCCGACATATATAGGATATTTACTGATGGCAATAGGAATGTTCGGATCACTTTTTATGAGAAATGGGCGTTTTGCAAAACTCTCTAAAAAAGCAAAAGAGGCATCGAAAAAGGTGGGAGCGGTTACTGCCATCGTAGCACTTGCAACACTGATGAGTACAACTCCGTCACAAGCAGATGAGCTTAATCCTCTTGTAAAGCGTGTGCTCTCTTTTGATAAAGAGCATGCAGAAAAATTTGGACATCTTATGGTTCAGACAACACAAGGTCGCATGAAGCCTATGCAGACGCTAGCAACGGAGATTTTAGCTAAGGTGAGTCGTACTGATTCTCTTTTAGGCTTAACTCCAAATCAGGTCGTTTTGGGTATGATGATTTCTCCTGATGCATGGCGTGAGATTACTATGATTCGTACTGATAAATTGCTAAACAAAGTGATAGGTTTGCCAGAAAATGCAAAGATGAGTTCATTTTCGCAATTTTTTGAATTTCCAAGTGAGATGGGTGGTTATAAGCTTAATCAATATGTAGAAGAAGCTATTCGTAAAGCTCCGGGAAAACGAGATAAATTTGATAAAGCAGTTCTAAAAGTAGATGAACGAGTCAATGTTTGCTATATGGTCTATTCAGGTTCGATTATCTCTATCTGGCCAAAAATGGATGATGATAACAATAAATGGTATGCCACTATTGATGCTATTCAAAGCTTTAATAAAAGAGATAGCGAAGTTGTACGCCTTTTAGCGTTAAACTGGTTTAGCAATATAGAAAAAGCTCTTAGCGATGGCGATTGGTCTGAGGCAGATAAAGCACTCAATGGTATTAGCAACTATCAGCGTAAAATAGGTGCAACAGTCTATCCAGGTGATACCAAAATAGAGACAGAGATTTTATATAATAAGCTTAATATTTTTGAAAAACTCTGGCCTTTCTTCTTTCTTGTTGGTTTTGTGCTCTTGTTTTTATCTTTTACAAAAATTATTCGTCCAAAATTCAATTTGGATATTTATAGTAAGATAACTATGATTATCTTAATCTTATTTTTTATAGCTTTAACAATTGGCTTGATTATGCGCTGGTATATCTCAGGTCATGCTCCATGGTCTGATGGCTATGAGTCTATGGTATATATCTCATGGGCGACAATGTTAGCAGGATTTATCTTCTCTAAAAACTCGCCTATTACTTTGGCAGCAACGGGTATCTTGACAGGGCTTATTCTCTTTGTAGCCCACTTAAACTGGATGGATCCACAAGTGACAAATCTTGTGCCTGTTTTGAACTCATATTGGTTAAGTATTCATGTCTCTATGATTACGGCTAGTTATGGTTTCTTAGGTTTAGGAGCGCTACTTGGATTTATCACTTTGATTCTTTTCTTGATTAAAAATGATAAAAACTCTGTGCAGATAAGCAACTCTATTCGTGAGCTTAATGCCATCAATGAGATGAGTCTGATGATTGGTCTCTCAATGCTTACTATTGGAAACTTTTTAGGCGGTGTTTGGGCAAATGAGAGTTGGGGACGCTACTGGGGTTGGGATCCAAAAGAGACGTGGGCGCTAGTGACAATTTTAGTCTATGCGGTTGTTGTTCATTTGCGTTTTATCAAGTCTATCTATACTCCTTTTGCATATAGTGTTATATCTCTCTTAGCATTTACTTCGGTTATTATGACCTATTTCGGAGTAAACTATTATCTTGCAGGAATGCATTCATACGCCAAGGGTGACCCAGTACCTATCCCTGATTTTGTGCCTGTAAGCTATGCTATTGTTTTTGTAATTATCGCCTTAGCGTATCGTAAACGCCACCTCTCTTAACATCCTTACATGTAAGATCTCCTCTTTTTCTCGAAAGAGTGAGATATTATGTAACATTTTTGTAATCATTCTAATTTATTTTTTTATAAAAAGTCAAATATAAGAAACTATGGATATAATGCAAAAAATTTCTCCATCTCAGGAAAACCTATGCAAAAACTTACTACCGAAGGCCAAAATCTGGTCAATAATCTCTCATCTCGCTATAACTTAAGTCACGATGCCATTATCCATATGATTAGTGCTGTTAATAATGGTGGAGGTACTATGGCTCAATTTAACTCTCCTGAGCTTGGTGGCTCTGGTCAATGGATGCAAGGGGGAATGACTATGGTTGGCGATATGTTCAATTATGGTCTTAAAATGACAGTAGATAATCTCTGTAATGAAATTTCCAATGCTTTAATGACAACAACAGTCTTTCCAGTCATACCAGTAGGCACACCGGGCAGTAATCAATGCTGGCCAGTAGAGCTTGGAATTCCTTTTAGTAGTGGTGGACAAAATAACATCCGTTACGCGGTATTTCCACAAAGACTCGCTGTTGAACTCAATGGACAAGTAACTGTTTATGATACCTTAGATCATAATATCGGGGGCGTTTCTCAGCAACAAGGTGGAGACACTTCACTGACATTTTCTAGTCAATATGGAACGATTTCAGTAGCAACACTTCCTATTGTTTCAGGTAATGCAAATGTACAAGCTACACCGCAAACAAACTTTGCAGAGCCAAGCCCTCAAACTATAATTCAAGAAGAGCCTGTAATGCAAGAGATGAATATTACTGAGAATGAATCTTCTTTTAATATAATAGAACTTATAGAAAAACTCTCCCAACTTCATGGAGCAGGCGCACTCACTGATGCTGAGTTTAATAATAAAAAAGCTGAATTACTTAGTCGTCTTTAAAATATTTTTTTATGGTTACAGTTCGACTAGCCTCAAGGCTAGCTGAACCATCCTTTGACTTTTTCAAAAGTTGATTCGAAGGTGCTTTCATGCGGTTTTGATTCGATGCCAAATGATTCTTGAAGCTTGGAGAGCATCTCGCGTTGTTTATCGTTGAGTTTTTTAGGATAGATTATATTTACTTGTGCAATAAGATTGCCTTTCCCGTGCCCATGAACATTTTCAATGCCTTCGTTTCGAAACCGGAACTGTTGTTTATCTGTAGTTCCAATATCAAGCTTCAGTTCAAGTTCACCTGTGAGCGAAGGAATCTTAATGGTTTCTCCTGTAACTGCCTGTGTAAAAAAGACGGGAACTTCAAGATAAATATCATCTCCATTGCGCACAAAGTGTTTATCAGGCTGAACATGGAAGGTGACATAGAGATCACCACGAGTGCCACTTTTACCGATATTTCCTTTTCCTGAAACACGCAGGCGGTTTTCTGAATCAATTCCTGCAGGGACTTTAATCGTAACAGTTTCAGAAATTTCATCAAATCCTTGCCCCTTGCAATCAGGACATTTTTCAGCAGGCATAGTGCCCTCGCCGTGACAAGCAGGGCAGGTTTGTGAGAAAGTCATAAAACCTTGACGCACATAGACTTGACCTTTGCCAGCACATTGCTGACAAGAGGTCTGTTTTGCACCTTTTGCACCTGTACCTTTGCAACTTTTACATGCAGATTTATATTTGAATTTTACCTCTTTATCACAGCCAAAGATAGCCTCATGGAAGCTAGTAGAGAGTTCAACACCTAAGTCAAGTGGATACTTATCTGTGTCTCTGCGGGAGCGACGCGATCCACCGCCCATACCACCTCCACTAAACATCTCTTCAAAGATACTGCCAAGGTCATCAAAGCCACTAAAACCTCCAGAAGAGCGACCACCGCCATTCATTCCTTGAAGACCTTCTTTACCATAACGGTCATACATAGCGCGTTGTTGATCGTCGCTTAGTGCTTGATAAGCTTCATTACATAGCTTAAACTTCTGCTCCGCCTCTTTATCATCAGGATTTCTATCAGGATGATATTTTTTTGCCATTTTTCTATAGGCTTTTTTGATGGTTGTTTTGTCAGCACTTTGGCTCACTTCTAAAATTTCGTAATAACTTAAATTTTCCAATTTTTCTACCTACATATTTTTTTTGGAATTATAGCAAAATTTTTTTATTTGATATAATGCTAGTACCCCATCACTCATAGATTGAGGGTCTCTGTGATTTAAAAAATAGCCATATCTTGTTTTTAAACACTGAAGTCGTAGTTATTCTACTTCGAAGTGTTTAAGGGCAAGAGATGGCTA
>CAMZLS010000072.1 GCA_947311765.1 uncultured Helicobacteraceae bacterium | reverse complement strand
CAACATTTAAAAGGCTTATCTTCTGCGTTAAACTTTCGTCAACGATGCTCGCATCGCTAACAAAAGTTTGCCTTGAATCTAAACCTTTTAAATGTTGTTGGTTTTGTAATTGTATCTAGCCTATTACTTAATAAGTGATATTTATAAGAAATTTTTTTGGAGCAATACTAAAATGCTAGCAATTTAGTAGTAGCAAGGGCTAAATAGCCCTTATAATGATATAAAAACTACTCAGCTACTTCTACAACAACTGGTGTTGATTCCCAGATACCGTGTTTTGTACAGTAGCCGTGTGCTATAAGATTGAGTTTTTTACCCATTGGGCGGATTGTGAAAGTTACTTCACAGTGAGATTTTTCATTTCCAAGTGTTCCTGGAACAAATGTAGCCATTGCTAGTTTTGTTTCACCATTGAAAAGAGTGATGCTTTCAATATAGTGATCAAAATCATCTGGATGAGTATATTCGTTACCCATTTTAACATTTACTTTTAAAGTTTCACCTTTTTTAGCATCACCTTCAACAGTAATAAATGGTGAATGGCGGTCAATTAAATCTTTCTTTGCTTCGCGCTCTACAGTATCTATATCAACATATTTGTTAATTTTTGGCATTTTATTTCCTTTGGAATGTTTTGTGTAGTGATATTATAACGTCAAAAACTTTGATGTAAGTATAAAGAAGACAAATATTATCTTATTTAAATCTCATTTAAGAAATGAAATTCAAGCACTTTTTTGGTAAAATCACGAAAATTATAATTTAGGTCGTATAATGCTACAAACTTTACTTATCGAAATCGGTGTTGAGGAACTTCCTGCTGCTCCTCTCTTGAAAGAACTGAAAAATATTGAAAAAAAATGGGCAGCTGTTCTTGAAGACAATGTGCTTCTTTGTGAATTTGAATTTTACTATACACCTCGTCGTTTAGTGCTTTGGCACAGAGAGTTTCCAAGAGCTCAGGCTGATAGCATTGAAGAGCTTTTTGGTGCGCCTATTGCGGTTGCATACAAAAATGGTGTGCCTACAAAAGCGGCAGAGGGGTTTGCTCGTAAATGTGGTGTGAGTCTTGATGAAATTGGGCGTGGGGAGAAAAACGGCAAAGAAGTTCTCTATTTTAAACGAGAGATTAAAGGTAAGCAAAGCTGTGAACTCTTAGAAAAAATGATTAGCACATGGATTAAATCTCTCTCCTTTGGTAAAAGTATGCGTTGGGGAAGTTCGAGTGAGAGCTTTATTCGTCCTATTCGCTGGCTTAATATAATGTTAGGTGATGTGAGTGTTGAGGCAGAGCTTTTTGGTGTCAAATCTGCAATGAGTACCTATGTTCACCGTATGTCAAGCTTTGAAGCTATTGATATTAGCAATGCTCACCGTTATTTTGAGATTCTAAAAGAGGGTGCGGTAACGCTTTTTCAAGATGAGAGACGCTTGAAAATCTTAAATGATTTTGCAAGCTTAAGCCACACTGATGGCTTTGATATAGAGGTCGATGAAGATTTGCTTGAAGAGATTGTGGCTATCACAGAACATCCAAAAGCATTGCTAGGAAACTTTGATGAAAAGTTTTTGCGTCTGCCTCCTGAGGTGATTATCACCTCCATGAAAGAACATCAACGCTATTTTCCTGTCTTTAAAAATGGCAAATTAGTCAATAAGTTTGTTGTTGTTACAAATGCTTTAACAGAAGATTTCTCAAAAGTTATCGAAGGAAACGAGAGAGTGCTTCGTCCCCGTCTTGCAGATGGACTCTTTTTTTATGATAATGATTTAAAAAATGGCTTAAGTGTTGCAGGACTTGAAAAGATCACTTTCTTCAAAGGCTTAGGTTCAGTGGCTGATAAGATACAGCGTGAGCAGATTATCGCAGAAAATCTTTTCAATCGCTACTCTCAACAGATTATCGCAGAAAATGGAAAAAGCGTAGAAGAAAACAGAGCACTTTTAACGCGGTCTATCGCTCTAGCTAAAGCGGACTTGATGAGTGAAATGGTGTATGAGTTTACAGAACTTCAAGGACTTATGGGTTATTACTACGCCCTAGAACTTGGGGAGCCTCAAGAAGTTGCACTTGGCATTAAAGAGCAATATCTCCCAGCAGGTGAGGATAGCGAACTCCCTTCTACGATTTTAAGCGCTATTGTTGCGATGTCTATCAAGCTTGATACACTTCTTGGACTCTTTAGCATCAATCAAATTCCAACAGGTTCACGAGACCCTTTTGCCTTGCGTCGCGCGGTCATTGGGATTATCCGTATCTCAAAAGAGCATAACCTAGCCTTTGATATTGTGACTCTTATTCGTGATTTAGGCTCTGCTTATGATGGCATAGAGTATGAAAAACTCGATAGTTTTATTGTAGAGCGTATCAACCAATTTTATGATGTCAATCCCTCTATCATAAAAGCAGTGCTTAGTTCAGGTGAGCGTGAACTCTTAGAACTTCACAAAAAGATAGCCGCGGTCAATACTATAGCAACAAGTGAAAACTTTTCTAGCGTCTTTTCAACCTTTAAGCGCGTAGCAAATATCACGAAAGATTTTGATATAAGTCAAGCCTTATCTGTAAGAGAAGAGCTTTTAGAAGAAGAGGCAGAAAAAGCCCTCTATAAAGCCTTTAAAGAAGTTGATACTAAACAATATGAATCCTACGAAGTACGCCTAGACGCACTCTTCTCACTTAAACCACAACTCGATACATTTTTTAATGATGTCATGGTAAATGCCGAAGATGAAGCTATTAAAATGAATAGAAAATCTTTAGTAGCCTTAGTCTATAAGGCACTTTTAGAAATTGCAGATATCAAAGAAATCAGTGTTTGATATAGCCATTATTGGAGCAGGGATTAATGGCTCTGTTTTAGCATATTTTTTAGAAAAAGCTGGAAAAAAGGTTGCCGTTTTTGATGGTGGGGGTATCGCTTCTGGTGGAAGTGGGGCAGCGGGTGCTTTTATCTCTCCTAAGATTGCTAAAGGCGGGGATCTTAAAGCTATCAGCGATGAGGCTTTTGATTTTTCACTTGCATTTTACAATAATTATTTTCCTGAATATATTACAAGTTCTCCTCTTTTGCACCTCTCAAAGCAAGCAAGTGAAAATGAGAAAGTTCGCTATTTTAAAGAGCATACCTCCTTACATGTAAACAATCCTAGTGAAGCATTGATGGACATATTAGAGCCATCATCTAAAGATTTTGAATCACTCTATCTTGAAAAAAGCGGTGTCGTTGATGCCAAAGGTATCTGCAAGGCACTCTTAAGTGGAGTTGAATTTATCAATGAGGAAGTTACAGAGCTTTCATGCGTTGTGAGAGACGAAGAAGCCCTCTTGGGGTGTAAGGATAATATTTGGCATATTAATGACTACAAGGCCTTGCATGTATGCTTGGCAACAGGAGCATATAAAAAACTTCTAGACCTTCCTTATATCGCTTTGCGAGGTGTATGGGGTCATAGAATAGATATAGAAACTTCCACAATCATTCCCGTTAATATCCATCAATATGTCTCCATCTCTGCAACTAAAAAAGGGAAAGCTGCCATAGGTGCAACTCATGATGTGCATTTTCATCCTCAAAAAAATACCCAAGCTTATGATATTGAATCAGGGCGAGCAGAGTTGTTAAAAAAAGCTTCACAAACGATAAAATTAAGTGATCTTAAAATCTTAAAAGATTATGTAGGATTGCGCTCAGGCTCGAATGACTACCTTCCTATTATTGGCTCTTTGGTGGATGTTGAAAAAACCATACAAAAATTTCCAAAAATTCTTAAGGGAAAAAAACACCCTCGTGAAGAACTCTGCTACTATCCAAATCTTTCCATGATAAACGGAACAGGAGGATATGGCTTTGTTTTAGCCCCGTATCTTGCTAAAAAGCTAACAGACAAGATTGTAAAAGAGAAGAAAATTGATAAGCGACTTGAGCCTGTGCGATTTTTTGAGCGTTGGGCGAAAAGAGTGTGATATAATAAGGTTTAATTTGTATTAAGTAATAGGCCAGATTGGATTTGTAATTATATCTGGCCTATTACTTATATGAGGAGTTATGATGAATTATAATGAGGCGTATAAAGCTTTTGAGAGCCTGTTTAATCATGAGATGAATGATGTGCAGATGCGAGAATTTCTTCTTTCAATGAAGCTTGATGCAAGTACTTCAGTTGAGTCGATTGCTGCTGCAGCGAGTATTATGAAAGATCACGCCTTAGCACTCCCAATAGATAATGATACAAGAAAAAAAGCGATAGATATAGTAGGCACAGGTGGCGATAAGATAGGCAGTTTCAATATCTCCTCCACCGTAGCTCTTTTAGTTGCCTCTTGTGGCGGTATCGTTGCAAAACATGGAAGCCGTTCTATCACTTCAAAGAGCGGAAGCGCAGATATGTTTGAAGCCTTAGGAGTAAAACTAGACTTAGATATCTCACAAAGTGCAACTCTGCTTCAAGAGTGTGGCTTTACCTTTATGTTTGCACAAAACCATCATCCTGCTATGAAGTTTATTATGCCTATTAGAAAAAGTATCCCTGATAAAACTGTTTTCAATGTTTTAGGACCACTGACTAATCCAGCAGGAGTGAAAAAAACAATGCTCGGAGTTTTTGATAGAGTGTTTGTTCCTAAGATGCTTAAAGTTTTACAGATGAATAACGCAAGTTCTGCCATGGTTGTCAGTTCAGCTGAAAATATGGATGAGATTAGCATTAGCGATATCAGTTACGCTTCAAGACTTTCTGAGGGTAAAATAAGTGAATTTGTCATAGACCCCCAAGAGCATGGTATCAAAAAAGCACCGCTAAAAGCTATTATAGGTGGTGATGCCAAAGAAAATGCGCAGATACTTCTCAATATCTTCCAATCTCGCGCTAATGATGCACAAAGAGATATCGTTTTGATAAATAGTGCCTACTCTTTGGTGGTAGAGGGCATGGCGCGTGATGTTCAAGAGGGTTTAGAGATGGCAAGAGAGGCGATAGAGAGCTCTAAGGCAGAAGCTAAGCTCAAAGAGATTATTGAGGTATCTTCAAAACTGTGATGATTTTAGCTGAAAATGAGATTTATAAGGTCTGTGACTTGCTCAAATCAAGCTTGCCCAAGGGTGGAACTATTATACTTCAAGGGGATTTAGCAAGTGGAAAAACCACGCTTGTAAAGAGTTTTGCGAAAAGTTTTGGAATAACTGAGGCAGTGACTTCGCCAACATTTTCGCTCCAGCAGTGTTATGGCGACATGCTGTTTCATTATGATATCTACAATCATGGAGTAGAACATTTTATATCTTTGGGAATGCTAGAAGAGCTAGAGCGTGAGGGCTATCATCTCGTAGAGTGGGGTGATGAAACCTTGATGGCACTACTTAAGCGCGTGCAAATGCCTGTCGTGAGAGTGAAAATAGAAAAATATGAGCGCGACAGACGCTCTTATGAGGTGAGTGATGCATAAGCTAGTTGTAAAAAATCTTGTAAAAACTATCAAAGATTTTAAAATTGTTCGTGGCATGTCTATGGAACTTCAAAGTGGGGAAGTTGTTGGGCTTCTAGGACCAAATGGAGCAGGAAAGACAACAACTTTTTATATGATTTGTGGACTTGTTGAAGCGACTTCTGGAGAAGTTTTTTTTAATGATGAAAATATTTCACATATGCCTCTGCATCAACGAGCAAAAAAAGGTATTGGCTACCTCCCTCAAGAGGCATCTATCTTTAAAGATTTGACAGTAGAAGAGAACCTTATGGTTGCTGCACAAGTAGGCTACAAAGATGAAAAAGAGCGTGAAAATCGTATAGAAGAGCTCCTAGAGATGTTCAATATCGAGCCAATTCGTAACCGTAAGGGTATCAGTTTAAGTGGGGGTGAGCGTCGTCGTGCTGAGATAGCCCGTGCACTTATTAATGCACCAAAATTTTTACTTCTTGATGAACCCTTTGCTGGGGTTGATCCTTTGGCTGTTTTAGATATTCAAAATGTCATTAAGCAGTTAGTAGGTTATGGTATCGGAGTGCTTATCACTGATCATAATGTTCGTGAAACCCTTGCGGTGTGTGATAGAGCGTATGTGATCAAAGCAGGTGGGCTTTTAGCCTCAGGAACGAGTGATGAGATTGGCAAAAATGCTGATGTTCGCACACACTATCTTGGCGAATCTTTTAAACTGTAATTATGCTAAGAGTCAGGCATCGTTTAGAAAACAAAAATAAGTTTTCCAATACCTTGCGTAGTTGGCTCCCCATTTTGCACTCTGGCTTGAGTGAACTTAGTGAAACGATGGCTCCTTTTGTGGAAACAAATCCTCTTATCGAAGTCAAAAGTGGTTTTGAAGAGAGTTTTGAAAAAAGAATTCCAAAAAAGATTATCAATGGCGCGGTCAGTAACTCTCGAACTGAGAAGATTGAAGCACTCACCATTCAATCACGCTCCCTTTTTGATATTTTAGATGAACAGATGGGAAAACCGCTTTTTCCAACTCCTATTTCACAAAAAATAGCGCACTTTATCATTGAAAATCTTGATGAGGGTGGCTACTACGAAGGTGATAGCGAGAAGTTCTGTGATGAGAATGGGATAGATATCGAGCAGTTTTACAAAGTACATCAACGCTTCTTACATGTAGAACCAGTCGGTGTTGCTGCGAGAAACCTCAAGGAGTCTTTTTTGTTTCAATTAGAATCGAGTGAGATTAGTGACGAGGGATACACTTTAGCACTTAGTATGATTGAAAATCTTGAAAATTTACATACTTTCTCAAAAGAGCACGCATTCGCTGAAGCAATGAAAGTTATTGGACGCTTTAAAAACCCTCCCGCCATAGATTTTTTCGAAGAACCACAAGATATTGTGCCCGATATTATTATCTATTTTAATAAAGAAGAGGGCATTGAAGTCAAACTTAATGATGAGTATTATCCAAGTATAAAAATAGATAGTAATTATGCGATAGAGCATGAGTTTATATCTCAAAAAATTAAAGAGGCAAAAGATTTAGTAGATGCCTTGGAGATGCGCCGTGCTACTTTGTACAAGGTTGGTCTTATGTTAGTAGAATATCAATATGATTTTTTTACAGGTGGTGTTATTATGCCACTTACACTTACCGAGTTGGCTGAAGAGTTTGGACATAATCCCTCAACCATATCACGAGCAATTGCCAATAAGTATATAGCTTGCGATAGAGGTATGATTGCAATGAGAGATTTTTTTACAACCGCCGTGGATGAAGATACTTCTAATGCAACTATCAAAGATTTACTTGTTAAAATTATCAAAGAAGAGCCTCGCGATAAACCATTAAGTGATATGAAAATTCTGGCGATAATTCAAGAAAAACTAAAACTCAAAATGGTACGCCGAACCATCGCAAAATACAGAAAACTGCTCAATATTGCAGGTTCAAGTGAGCGTAGAAAAAATTATAAGCTCGGTTGCGTATAGATGAAAATATTACATACATCAGATTGGCACCTTGGTCAAAGTTTTATGGGAAAAAACCGCAAAGAAGAACATCAAGCTTTTTTAGCTTGGCTTATTGATATTATAAAATATGAACAAATTAATGTTTTGATTGTTGCGGGTGATATTTTTGATACAGGCACACCGCCAAATTATGCCTTAGAACTCTATTATGATTTTCTTACAAAACTCTCTTCATCTTTATGTGAAAATATTATCATCACTGCTGGTAATCATGACTCTATTGCCACTTTAAAAGCCCCTAAGCAACTCTTAAAAGCACTTAATATTCATGTTATTGCAAGTGGTGATGAAAATGAAAATGAACTTATTAAAATTTTCAACAAAGAGAAATTTGAGGGAATTGTTTGCGCTGTTCCCTTCTTGCGAGATTATGTGCTTCGCCAATCTTTGAGTGCTCAGAGTGTAGATGACAAAGAGTATTCAATATCGCAAGGCATTAAAAAGCATTATGAAAATGTTTATAAAGAAGCACTAAAGCTTGCAGATAAGCAAGATATACCAATCATAGCAACCGGGCACTTAACAACCCTTGGAGGCAAGACAAGTGAATCTGAAAGAGAGATTTATATAGGTGATGCACTCGATATTGATAGTAGTTTTTTAGGTAAAAGCTTTGATTATGTAGCCTTAGGGCATTTACATGTAAACCAAAAAGTTGGATGTGAACATGTGCGATATAGTGGCTCTCCTATACCACTTAGTTTTAGTGAATCTACCTCGCAGAAAAAAGTAAATATCATAGAATTTAAAAATAAAATTATGAGCGTTACAGAGTTAAATATACCATTACATAGACCTCTGTCGGTTCTTCGTGGAGATGTTACATCAATTTTAAAAGAGCTTGAAACGCTAGAGGATAAAAGCGCATGGATAGAGGTGCATCTTAATGATGAAAACCCCTATTATGCAAACCAAGTTATTAGAAAAAAGGCAGAGGAATTAGAACTTACACTCTTAGCAGTAAAGATAGATAAAACAGAAAAAGCACTTCAAGCAGAGGATTTTGATGTGATAAGTTTGGATGAGCTGAAGCCTTTGGATCTGTTTGAGAAGCGTTTACAAAAAGATGGCTTAGAGGATGAGAATTTTATAAAAGAACTTGTTCTCAATTTTAAAAAAATTGTGAGCGAGGTTCAAGACTCGTGAAAATACTTTCGATAAAATCTCTTAATATTAACTCTCTTAAAGGTGCGACAGAGATTAATTTTGCAGAACTTACAAGACAGAGTGCTCTTTTTGCCATAACAGGACCAACAGGTTCTGGTAAAAGTACTATTCTTGATATCATCTCTTGCGCTCTATATGGACGAACTGCAAGACTAAAAAATCCAAGTGATTTAATGTCACGACACTCTGGCGAGGCTTATTGTGAAGTTGAGTTTGAGATAAAAGGGAAGAGGTATCGCTCCTCGTGGGGACAAAAAAGAGCACGAAAAAAGCATGATGGCACACTTCAAACAGCCAAGATGGAACTTGTTGATTTGCAAGAAGATAAAATTTTACCTTTAAGTTCAAGAGAAGTTCCTAAAGAAATAGAAAAACTTTCAGGTTTGGATTTTGGGCGTTTTACGCAGTCTATGCTACTTGCTCAAGGTGGTTTTGATGCCTTCTTGAGAGCAGATGAAAAAGAGCGTTCAGCACTTCTTGAGAAGATAACAGGAACGCAAATCTATGCAGAGATTTCAAAAGCTGTTTTTCAAAAACATAAGGATTTTCAACAAGAGATAGATTCTATTCAAGAAACACTAGAGGACACTAAACTTTTAGATTCTGAAGTTATTCAAAACATGACAAAACAACTCAATGAAAACGAAGCAGAGAAAAAAAAGATTGATATGGAGTTAAAAAAGCTCACGATATCACTAAACTGGCTACAAAGACTCAAAGAACTTACAAAAGAGCGTGAAAAATATGAGCAAGAGTTTCACGAAGCAATGAAAGCAAAAGAGCAGCATAAAGACTCTTTTGAAATGTTAGTTTTAGCAAATAAAGCCTTGAATGTCACTGCTACTTTTACAGCTTATTCGCAACTCCAAAAGAGTGTTGAGGAAGACAAGGCTATATCAATAAAACTATCGCAAGAGTTAATTATTCTTGATGAAGAGATACAAAACAAGGATAAAGAGTATCTAATTATCAAAAAAGAGTTTGCGCAAGAGAGCACACTGTTTCAAATGCAGAAGCAGAAACTTAAAGATGCTCGTGAAATTCAGACCAAAGAGAAACAATCACAGATAAGCCTTGTTAGAGAAGAGAATTTACTCAAGCGTAAAAAAGATGATTTACAAGAGATACAAAATGGCTTACATGTAATTGCAAAAGAATATGATGATTTTCAAAAACAAGCAGATATACAAAAGGCTTATCTGCTTGCTAATTCTCAAGATGAAAAGCTTGCCTCCGTCATGGGAATAATAGAGCAAACTATTAAAGAGTATAAAAAAGAGCAAGAAAGCTTATTTGATAAACAAAAGAAATTAGAAAGCTTAGAACATACACTGTTTGCACAAGAGAAAAGTTACAATCTTAAAAAAGAAGAGCTAGATAGACTCTCTAGCGTTTTTAAAGAGAGGGAGTCTGCATACAAAATACTAAAGCAAAATAGTCAAAATGATATAAATATAGAAGAGGATGCCACAAAGAGATTAAAAGAGATACAAACTCTTACAAGAGCGCTAGAGAATTATACCAAAGTGCTTAAAAATAGAGACAAAGAGCTAGGAGAGTATGAAAAAAACAGTGATTTAGAAAACTCTTTTAGCAAAACACAAGAAGTCTCTAGGCAATACATAAGTGAAATTAAAAAGCACATAGAAACTCTTAGAAAAAAACAAGAAAAAGAGCAACTTCTTCAAAAGTATGAAGCAGATAGAAAAAATCTTGTTGAGGGTGAAGCCTGTTTTCTTTGTGGATCAAAAGAGCATCCTTATGGTGATACTTTTGCTGAAATATATTTAGATGAAACAAAAGAGATGATAGCAAAGCAAGTCAAAGAGCTAGAAGATAGAGAAAAATCTCTTAAAAGTTTAGACTTACAATTAGGTATCTCGCAAACAAAAAAAGAGAGCTCAAAACTTGAAATGCAAAAGTTAAATCAAGAGATACAAAGCATCAAAAATCTCTTTAAACAGTACTCTTTTGAACTTACAAATCATAGTAAAATAGAGCTCAAAGAGAGAGACGAAGAGCTTACAAAAAAGCTTGATCTTATAAAGCAAAACCGTATCAAAAAAGAGCAACTACTTACACAAAGAGAGAGTGCTAGCAAAGAGCTTCAGACACACGAAAAGTCACTTTATGAGATAAGAAGCGCCTTGGAAAAACTAAAAAATGAGAAAGAACAGTTGATTATAGCTGTGCAATCTAGCAAATCAAAGAGTAATGAACTAGCAAAAAGCTTAGGCTTACATGTAGAGAAGTTTGCGTTAAAGCTGAATTTAGAAAAGATAGACATCCAATATAAAGAGTTAGCAAATAGAGAAAAGCTTTATACACAAGCACAAAAGACTTTAAAAATATTAGAGTCTGAGTTAAATAGATGTAATATCAGTAAAAAAGAGAGTGAAACGAAATTTACCACAACGGCTAAAGAGCTTGAAGGCATAAAAGCTAATATAAAAGAGTTGCAACAAAACCTTAGCGAGTTCTCATCTAAGCGAATAGAAATACTCAATGTTGCTGATTTGGATGCTTATGAAAAAGAGATGACTACTCAGTATAAAATCTCACAAGAAAAAGAACAACTCTGCAAAGCCGAGTTCAATGAGCTAAAAGTAAAAAACGCAGAACGATTAGCCAATAAAAAGAGTTTAGAGAGCAAAATAGCATCAGATGGGCAAAAGTTAGCTATTTTAAAAGCTGAACTAGAAGAGCTATATAAACAAAATGATTTTCAAGATGCCCAAGAGTTTCAAAATGCACTGCTTGATAAAAACAAGAGAGAAGCCTTAGATACTTTATGCAAGAGCATAGAAGATAGATACAAGCAGACGCAAACACTGAAAACACAAACTCTTAAACAACTACAAGAACATAAAAAAGAGCCACAAAGCAATAGACCAATAAAAGAGCTAGAGACTTTACAAATAGAGCTAAAACAAAAAGTAGATGCCCTACAAGAGAGCATAGGAAGTAACAAAAAAGAGTTAGAAATCAACCAAAAAAATAGTGATGAATTTAAAGAAAAAATTGCATTGCTTGAGCAGAAAAAAGAGTCCTTTAAAATCTGGATAAAACTCAACGAGCTTGTAGGTTCAGCAGATGGCACAAAGTTTAAAAAATTCGCCCAAGGTATAACCCTAGAACAGCTCACAAACCTAGCAAATCAGCATTTAATTCGCTTAAGCCCTCGCTACACGCTCACAAGAAACCAAGATAAGCTCCTAGACCTTGAGATAGTAGATGCTTACCAAGGAAATGTAGTTCGCCCTGTAAAGACGCTCTCAGGTGGAGAGGGTTTCATAGTAAGTCTTGCCTTGGCTCTCGGACTCTCAGAACTTGCAAGTCAAAAAATAGCCATAGACTCTCTCTTTTTAGATGAGGGCTTTGGTATGCTTGATGAAGAGAGTTTAGAAATAGCACTCAATGCGCTCAACCTTCTCCAAAGTGGTGGAAAAATGGTCGGAGTTATCTCGCATGTAGAAGCACTCAAAGAGCGAATATCTTTACAAATAAGAGTTGTTCCAAATGGTGATGGAACTAGCTTTGTTAAGATTACTTAAAATCGTAATCAAAACGCTTTTGAAACACGGTAGATATAAAAGGTTTTTGTGCCATTTGGACCTCGTTTACATGTAAAGGTATTTAACAAAACAACCGAAGAAAAAACTTTCAAAAGTTTCTCTTTTGCAGGGTTTTGTGTGAGGTATAATCCATCTTTTGGTTTTGCTTTGCCTCGCCACATATCATATTGACTAAAACGAGTTCGTGTATATATTTGCGTCTGAGGGTGTCTTGGAAGATAAAACTGCATAAGAGCCGCGATAGTGAGATGGTCACCATAAAAGGCATCAGAGGTTTTTGCGTAAGTTTCTAAAAGGGCGATAGCTTCTCTGTTACCGTACATTCTATCTTGAACAATCTCTAAATGGGTCTGAAAAGCTATACGCACGATAGCACTTAAAATTAAAGCGGTAATAATACCTGCTTTAAAGGTTTTTTTAAGTCCATATCTTTGAAATATATGGGCAAGTAAAACAGCTCCACCTACAAAAGCAGGAGCGGTATAGTTGAGCTCTATGCGTGCCAAAAGACTTTTATAGAAGAAAAAGAGTAGTGGCACAAGGATAGAAAGTGAGATATAAAAGAGCTTCTCATTAGAGAAAAAAGCATGTTTTTTTACTAGATAATAAAAGAGAACAGCAGTAAAAACAGGAGTAAAAACTCCAAACTGTCCACCAAAAAATTCTAAAAATCGTCCAAAATTAATATCAAGTGTTTTTGTACTCCCGTGTGTTAATTGAAAGAGAAAGCTTATCCAATCATGTTGATAGTTCCACCAAAGCATGGGTGTGATTACAACAGATGAAATACCAACAACCGCATAGATACGCCAGTCTCTAAAGAGTTCTCTTCGTTTGATAAGTGCAAAAAACACTAAGGTAAAAGCAAATAAAATAGCGGTGTATTTGCTCATCATCATAAGTCCTAAAAAGAGTCCAAGAAGCAAGTATGCTTTTGTAGAATTTTCAAAAAATGCTATATAGCCATAGTACAAAGCCAATGACCAAAAAAGTATCAACGGTGCATCGGGGGTGACAAGGGTGTATCCTGCATGCACTAAGATAACTGAACAATAAATAAAAAGAGCATTGAGTGCCGTTGTATCATCGCTCATCTTTTGCGTAAGTTTAAAGATATATAAACCTGCAATACTCATACTAAAAACAGCACTCAGTCTCACTCCCCATTCACTCTCAGAGATAAAATTGCTTACTTTTATCATAAAAGCTAAAAGTGGAGCATGATCATAATAGCCACCTTGAAGATGATGCGACCAGACCCAATAATATGCTTCATCGCCATGTAGAGGAATAAAAGCGTTGTAGATAATGCTTGTAATGGCAAGAGCTACTAAAAGTATATAGGCAGTTTTCGTACTGCTTTTATATAAAATATCTATCACTACTTCTCTCTCCTTATAGTGTCTGTGCAAGATTTATCAATAGTATAAGTATCGACAATCTGATCTTTATCATCTATGAAATCGACATGCAGTTTTGTAGGGCTTACATGTAAGAGTAATGAGCCAAGAGTTCTTGATGAAAAGGGGAGAGCAGGGTGTTTGTATGAAGCTCTATCTGCCTTGGATGAAGAGCCTATTACATTATAAATAGCTCCATCAAATGCGCTTTTTTGTGGGCTTTTGCAGTAGTTATGATCAGCATTTGAAATAAGATGCTCTTGAGGATTAAAGGTATCAGAAGTACCGTAGTGTTTGCGCATCAACTTAGAACGCTCATATCCATGAGAGTGCCCAGAGAGTACCAAATCCACTCCATGCTTTTCTAAAATAGGGATAATATTTTCTCGCACGCGAGTCATGCGTCCCCAGCTATCTCTAGCATTATCAGATTTATGAGAACCATCACTATATGGAGGATGATGAAAGGCAGCGATAATCCACGGTTTTTTTACTTGTGCCAAATCCTTCTCTAGCCACTGCGCCATTTTTGAATCTTTTGAGGTGTCGGCTTGTTCTGAATCAAGCATCACAATGTGAACATTGCCACTCTCTATGGCATAATACTCTTCACTCCCCGAGGCAAGACCACCAGATTCACCATTTTGAGGAAACTCAAAGATATCATACATTGCCCAGCGACGCGCATCATGGTTGCCGTTAATTGCCCATGGTATAAGGGTTTTGACTATCTCTTTATAGGGTTCAAAAAGTGAAGCATTAAACTGCTCTTGTGTGCCACTTCTATAAGCATTATCTCCAAGCAAGAGCCAAAGATTAAGCTCTTTGTCGCCCTTTACATGTAACATAGATTGATAAACATTATCTTGTGCTTTGCATAGCTTCCCTGAGTCGCCTATCACCCAGATAAACTGTTCATTAAGAGAGTTTGCGTAGAGTGTTTCAAAGTGGCGGTTTGCATTGTCTATATTCATAGAAGCAGAGAGGACTTTGTAGTTATACCTTGTGGAAGGTTTGAGATCTTTAAGTGTGATATGATGGTAAGAAGTAGGTGTGTCTTCACACACTTTTTTATCATCACCATACACTACACACCCTATCTCTTTTACATCACTTTGCCATTTGATAAGGATAGAATTTTGCGTTTGCATCTGCAAGTAAGGCTGACGCTCCACAAAAAGGTAACTTCCATAGCTCACAACAGCGAGTCGTCCTACGCCATAGAGTGAGACTAAAGCCAGCAGAGTCACTGCTATATGTTTTATCCATTTGAACAAATTAATTCCTTAGCTTTGTAGTTTGGCTATTATACTTGCAAAATCCTTGCTATTGTTTATAATCTTATCAGTTTGTGCTTATTGTTTTATAAGTTAAAAGCAAAATTTAGATAAAATAAGTCACTTTAAATGTAAAAAAGGTAGTTAAATGAAACAATTTATTGTATTGCTCTTGTTTGTCTCATCTCTTTTTGCTGCTTTGACTTTTGATCAAAACGATAGAAAAGAAGTCGCTATACTTGAAAGTTTTGATATTGACTCCTCATTTTTAAATGACAAAGTGCTCGTTGATATGATACAAAAATATAAGATAACTCATAGAAAGCGTACTTTTTTCAAATCTATGGAAAGAGCCTATCTTTATATCCCAATAATAAAAGACACTTTAACCAAATCGGGAATTCCTTCGGAGTTTCTCTTCTTAGCTATGGCAGAATCAAACTTTGCAACCCGTGCGATCTCACATAAAAAAGCTGCTGGTCCGTGGCAATTTATGCCCCAAACAGGAAAGATGTATGGTCTCAAGATAGATAGTTATGTTGATGAACGGCGTGATGTTTTTAAATCCACTCAAGCCGCTGCTGATTATTTAACTTCCCTATATAAACGTTTTGGAAAATGGTATCTCGCAGCTATGGCTTATAACTGCGGTGAGGGTAGATTAAATAGAGCGATTAAAAGAGCTAAAAGTGATGACATTGCAACTCTTCTAGATTATAAAAAAGCATATATTCCAAAAGAGACTAGGCTTTATATTCGTAAGATTTTAACATTAGCGATTATGGGAAGCGATGAGCGTTATCTTATTAGAAATGAGTATGCTTACCTGCTTAATCGCTCCAATGCGAACCTTATAGTACCGATATATGTTCCAAGTGGTGAGCGTTTAAGTCGTGTTGCGAAGGCTGTTAATCTTCCTATGAGGGAGCTAATGAAGTACAATCATCATCTCAAATATGACTTTATTCCACCGTATGGGAAAAAGTATGCCATCTATATACCTTATGATAAATTGAGTAGTTTTAAAAGATACTATGAACCTACGCCACTGAAAAATATCTATGTTGTCCATACTGTTAAGAGTGGCGATAATCTTTCTAAAATAGGAAAAAAATACCGCATCTCTTATAAAAAAATTATGGATTTTAATCATCTGAAAAGTTCTCGTCTCTCTCTCAAGCAAGAGCTTATTATTCCAGTGAGCACACCACCTTTGACTTTAGATGCGCTGTATGTAGTAAGGCGTGGAGATACCTTAAGCTCTATCGCTCATAACTTTCAAATCACAGTCAAAGAGCTTAAAAAATATAACAATATGGCAAGTTCATTGATTAAGATAGGTGAAAAACTTCATGTCTATGACTAGAATTTTTCTTCTGAGTCTCATCTTGCTTCTTCTTGATGGCTGTAGTACACGCACTCGTGATGGCTATATTCATCATGGAAAAGTTAGTGCGCAAAAACCTAGTGGGAAAAATTATTCACATCCTACTATGCGACCTTACAGTGTTCATGGTAAGCGTTACTATCCAAGTGTAGTCCATATCGGAGAGGTTTTTCATGGTCGCGCAAGTTGGTATGGTCCCAACTTTAACGGAAAACTCACTTCCAATGGTGAAACCTATAATATGCACTCTATGACTGCTGCACATAAGACCTTGCCTATGAATACCATAGTGCGCGCTACAAACAAATCTAATGGAAAATCTGTTATCGTCCGAATCAATGACAGAGGACCTTTTGTTGATACGCGTATCATTGACCTTTCAAAAAAAGCCGCAATGCAAATTGGCATGATTAAAACTGGTACTGCTCCTATTAAGCTTGAGATCTTAGGATTTGAGCAAAAGGGTAAAAAGTCGATATCTTCAGTGAAAAAATTGCGAAAAGGTCCTAAAGAGAAAGTTCTTGGCTCTTTTGCTATTCAACTTGGCTCATTTACAAAATTTGAAGGCGCACTCTATACGCAAGAAAAATATGATGGTTTTAGTGGATATAAAACTATTATCAAAGATATAGAGTTGAGTGACAACCGTGTTTTTAGAGTTCTTCTGACGGGATTTAAGAGCGATGAAGAAGCAAAAGATTTTATAAAAGAGAAACAACTTCAATCTGCAATTATAATAAGGGAGTAATATGCACACTTTACAGCGCACAACAAAAGAGACTGATATTACAGTAGAACTTGAACTCTATGGTAAAGGAGAGAGCAAGATCGCAACAGGTGTTGGCTTTTTAGACCATATGTTAGAGAGTTTTTCAAAACACTCGCTAATAGACTTAAATGTTACATGTAAGGGTGATACGCATATAGACGATCATCACAGTGTTGAAGATATAGGGATTGTTATAGGACAGTTACTGAAAAAATCTATCTATCCTATAGAAAAAGTTGAACGCTTTGGAAATGCAGTGATAGTTATGGATGAGGCTGCCGTTTCATGCGATATGGATCTAAGCAATCGCCCATTTTTGCACTTTGAGCTTCCACTCTCTGGCAGCGTGGGAAATTTTGATACCGAACTTGCAGAAGAGTTTTTTAAAGCCTTAGTGCTTAACTCTAGCATAACAGTGCATATCGTAATGCAACGGGGTAAAAACAAACACCATATTATAGAGGCAGCCTTCAAGGCATTTGCTGTTGCACTGAGACGCGCTATTGCTGAAAATGATCGTGTCGGTATTCCTAGCACAAAAGGTGTTTTATGATTAAATTAATCGTCTTAGATGTTGATGGTTGCCTTAGCGATGGTAAAATCATCTATAGTAGTGATGCAAGTGAGACAAAAACTTTTAATGTCAAAGATGGACTTGCTATTGCAACATGGATTCGCATGGGACATCTTGTTGCAATTATCACGGGTCGTGAATCTAAAATTGTTAAGCGTCGTGCTGATGAATTAGGTATAAAATTATTATACCAAGGCATCAAAGACAAAAAAACTCTTTTGCAAAAGATTGCTAGTGAGCATAACTTAGCCCACGAAGAGATTGCAGCTATCGGTGATGATCTTAATGATTTTAATATGCTAAAATTTGTAGGTCGTTCCTATACTCCAGCCAATGGCGTTGATGATATCAAAGAGATTGTCACAAGAGTTTTATCAAAAGATGGTGGCGATGGCGTTGTAAGAGAGATGATTGATGATATTGTCAGTATCAATAATCAGAAAAAAGAATTTTTATCTTTTTGGATATAAAATACTGTGAATATAAACCTCTTTTTTATCACTATCATTAGCTTACTTTTATCGGTTTTTTTATTTTTTAAACCTTTAAAACTAGAGTTGCCTGACCATAAAGAGATTGCCCAACTTGAATTGAAAAACTTTCAGATATATGAAATAAATAAAAAAGGTGTACAAAGTATTTTAAAAGGTCTTACAGGAGAGCGTTATGAGAATCGTTATGAAGTTACTGATGTGACTTTTAAAGATGCTTCAAAAGAATTTATCCAAGTAATGCACGCGGATCATGGACGCCATCAAGATGATATTATTTATCTTACAGATAATGTCATCTACGCTCGAGATAACAATATGACATTTAAATCTGATGAGGCGATGTATGATTTGAACACTTCTTTGCTAACGACGAAAGGTGCTTTTATTATGAGAGCAAACCAAAACTATTTTAAAGGGCAGCAACTGCACTTTAATACAAAAGAGAATACAATTCTTGCTAAAAAAGTTAGCGGATTATACCTATTGGAGCAAAAATGAGATTAGTTTTTCTGTTTTTATCTATTGTCACAACATCACTTTTGAGCGAGGAGTTGAAGATTATTGCAAATAGTTTTGAAGCTGATGAAAAAAGCGGTGTTTCAGTTTTTCAAGGTGATGTGAGTATTACTAAGGGTATTGATCTCATTAAGGCATCGAAGGTGAGCATTCATATTGATAAAGATCGCCATCCTACAAAATATATCGCTGAGGGTAATGTAACTTTTTTTATCTCTACTGAGGATAATAATACTTTTGAAGGAAAAGCAAAAAGTGCTATTTTTGCACCTCAAAAACAAGAGTATAAGTTCAAAGGTGATGTAGAGTTATTTCAAGTCAATGAAAAAAAGAAGATAGTAGGAGAAGAGGTGATTGTAAACACACTTAAAGGCACAGCAATAGCACAAGGAAAGAAAAATAGACCAGTAATAATGATTTTTGAATTGGAAGTCAAAGATGATTGAGATAGTTGATGCAGCATTTGAGACCTCATCCCCAAATGTAAAACTAACCCCTCCAAATGAGTACCAAAATGAGGTAGCCTTTATGGCACGCTCCAATGTAGGAAAAAGCTCCCTGCTCAATGCCTTGACAAATAGAAAGTCTTTAGCAAAAGTCTCTTCGACACCAGGAAAAACACGTCTGATAAACTATTTTCGTGTCACCTTTATGGATAGAGAAAATGATCTGAAAAATGAGGCAAAATTTGTGGATTTGCCTGGTTTTGGATACGCAAAAGTATCGAAGTCTATTAAGGCTGATTGGGAGAAAAATCTTACTGATTTTATCTCAAAACGTCGTGAGATTAAACTTTTTATTCATCTTATTGATTGTCGCCATCCTCATCTTGATATTGACCGCTCTGTTTTAAATTTCTTAGAAGAAAATATAACGCCAGACCAAGAAATATTACAGATTTTTACAAAAATAGATAAGCTTAATCAAAAAGAGATAGGAGCACTTAGACGAGATTTTCCTCACGCCATTATGATCTCAAATACGAAGAAAAAAGGTCTCTCGAAATTAACATCTATAATTTATAACACTCTTTTTAAGATTGAATATGAGTGAAATTGTATTTAGAAAGGCTAGCTTAGCAGATATCTCTCAGATGCAAGCCTTAGTTATGCCAGAAGTTGAAAGTGGTGTTATTTTAATGCGAAATGATGATGAGTTGGCTACAAATATTCGCTCTTACATCTTAGCAGTTCAAGATGAAAAGATAGTCGCTTTTAATGCCTTACATGTACACACTCCAAAGCTTGCTGAAATTCGCTCTTTGATAGTAAAAGAGGAGCTTCGAGGGCAGGGTGTTGGTAAAAAACTTGTAGAACTTGCCAATGAAGAAGGTGCTAGCTTAGGTCTAAAAGAAATTTTAGTTTTAACCTATCAGCAGAGTTTTTTTAAAGCCTTGGGTTTCGTTGAAATCTCTAAAGAATCTATACCTGAACATAAAATTTGGGCAGATTGTATTAAATGTAAGCACTTTCCGGTATGCAACGAAGTCTCTCTCATCAAATATCTATAAACCCAATTATAATACTACCTCTTTTTCTCATTTATGAGAGTTTGAGTAGTATCTACCTCTTTATGCCTCCATTATTGGGAGTAATTTTTTATCTTTTTATCAATGCAAAAGAGTCTGATAGCATAAAACTTTTACTGATTGTTGCTCTTATGCTCATTATTTATGAAGCAGAGAAGGGCTATCTTTTTTTAAGCACACTGCTCTATTTTGCTGTGCTATATGAACTTTTCATTCCCTATTTGAAGCAAAATATCGTCTGCAAGGCATGCTTGAAATTTATTTTTATCTTTCTTGCTTATATTGGCTATTATCTTTTTATGTTTTTGCTTTCACAGATATTTATCTTTGAATCACCAAGTATTGACTTACATGTAATATATTATATTTTTGTAGAATTTCTGATTGTGAGTCTATTATGAGAACAAAACTTATTTTAAGTATATTTGCAATTGTCTGGATTTCACTTTTAGTGAGAATTTTTTATCTCTCTGTTGAGTCAAATGATTATTATGATGCGCTTTCAGAAAAAAACACTATCAAAACAGAGTATATAGCCCCTGTGAGAGGAAATATCTTTGATTACAATGGTAAGCCTATCGCTATCAATAAACTTGGTTTCAAAATCGTTCTGAAACCTCATTTAAGCAGCAAGAAGAAACTTCCTCTTTTAGAAAATGAACTTCATTTTCTTGTAGAAAAATTTCCCTTTCTTGATTATGAAAAACTTTTAAAACGCTATAAGAAAAAAGATTCATACTATAATCATCACTATGTTCCTGTTGTTGATTTTATTGCGCATGAAGATTTTTTAGCATTTTTTTCTATGTTGAATTTACGTGAAAATATGCGTATTCTTCCCGCTTCAAAACGCTATTATCCAAACGGAAATATTGCAGCACATACTATAGGCTATATGTCACGGGCAAGTAGAAAAGATGTCAATAAAGATCCTCTACTAAAATTAATTGGATATGTTGGTAAAAGTGGCATCGAAAAAGAATATAACTCCTATCTACAAGGTAATCCAGGTGAGCGTCTGATTCAAGTTAGCGCTTCTAATGAAGAGATGAGAGAGATTTCACATACGCAAGTTGATGAAAATCATGATCTTACACTCTATCTCGATATGCGTCTTCAAGAGTATATCTCAAAACTTTTTAAGGGCAAGGCTGGTTCAGTCATTGTGATGGGTGTTGATGGAAAAGTTCTCTCTATGGGGAGTTATCCAGAGTATGATATTAACGCCTTTGCGATGGGAATATCTTCTAAGGCATGGAAAAAACTTATCAACGATATAGATGCCCCTTTTACAAATAAAACGACCAATGGACTCTATCCCCCAGGCTCAGTCATCAAAACAGGTCTTGGTCTTATCTATATCTCAACGAAGCTACATCCATGGTCGCAATTTAACTGTACAGGAACAATGGAGCTAGGAAAGCGAAATTTTCGTTGCTGGAAACATAGTGGACATGGCACTACAAATATCAACAAGGCGATTCGTGAAAGTTGTGATGATTATTTTTATAAAGCTAGCCTCAAAGTTGGAATAGAGACTATGAGTAATGGTTTAATTCGCTATGGCTTAGGGCAAAAAACAGGCATAGACATTCCCAATGAGTTTATTGGTACTGTCCCTAGTCGTACCTGGAAGCGTAAACGCTACAATCAACCTTGGTATATAGGCGAAACACTCAACACCTCTATAGGTCAGGGCTCATTTTTAGTGACACCGCTTCAAATAGCACAATTTACAGCCCTTATGGCATCAGGAAAACTCCCAAAACCACAAATAGCATATAAACGTGGAGATACAATAATAAAACTGCAATCCAAAGATGTGCTCACTGCCAATGAAAAAAAACTTTTACCCAAAATACAATATGCCATGAAAGAGGTCTGTAACCACCCCAAAGGGACAGCGACACACCATATCAATTCTCGCATAACAATAGCAGGAAAAACAGGAACCGCACAAGTTATTGGTATTTCACAAGAGACAAAAAAACGTCTTAAAGAGCATGAGATGGCATACTATCAACGCTCACATGCTTGGTTTAGCACCTATGGACCTTATAAAAATCCGCAATATATAGTCACCGTCTTAGTAGAACATGGCGGACACGGTGGACAAGCAGCAGGTGAAATTGTCTCAAGAATTTATGATAAATTACTCGAATATGGGTATATAAGGGATTGAATTTTCTCTTTTTTATAAAATTTAAAACAAAATTAATTTTTATAGTTATACAATGTGTATAGGTGCTCATATAAGAATAAAATATAAGAGCTAAATGCAATGTATAGATAAAGGGGTGCATATGATTTTGCACAAACAGTTAGTTATAGCATTGGGAACTTCTTTGACACTTATCTCTTTGATAGGTTGTGGGGGTGATAGTGGTGGAGGCGGAGATGCTTCAAGTATTTCAAGCTCCTCATCTGTTATCACTCAATCTTCCTCCCAAGAGCTAAGTTCAAGTAGTGAAGCAGTTGTTGTCTCTTCCTCGTCTGAAGCGGCAAGTGCAAGCAGTGAAGAGGTTGTTTCATCTTCCTCTGAAGAAGCAAGTTCAAGTAGTGAAGAGGCAGTTGTCTCATCATCCTCTGAAGAAGCAAGTTCAAGCAGTATTGCCACACGTTGGAATGAGATTGTGTGGGATGAAGATAAATGGAAGTAATTACCAAAGGAGTTACAATGAATACCTTATTATCAAAAACAGTTTTAAGTTTATTAAGTACAGCTATGGTTTCAACTATGGCTTTAAATGCTGCTCCAGCAGTGCCACTTCAAGACTTATTAGTGGATATAAAGCCAGGGCTTTCCTTTGATCCAGGCGATTTAGTTTTAAACCCTGGCGCATTATTAGCACCCACTGTTGTTGTACCAAATAGTTTTAGCCCAGGTGATGTTGCTAGGGCGATAGATGTTAATCAAAATTTTGCAACCTTAGAAAATGCTATAAATAATTCTACGTCAGGGGTTGATTGGGTGCAAGTAGCCAAATTAACACCAATTACAATAAATGGAACTACTGAAATAGCTGAAGTAGTTATTAATGCTCCAAGTGATGGATTTGTTGTGGCAAATTTTATGGGTCAAGCTAAGTGTAGTAATAATTCTTATCATATATGGATTTCTGATGTAAAACCAAATGGTACAAACAATTTGATGGTTCTAAGATTATCATATTCATGTGATAGCAATAGACTACAAACACCTGTAGAGAAGCATGTATTTGAAGTATCTGAAGGTATAAACAAATTTTATTTAGTTGGTTATACTAGTGGAGCTACAGAGGTCAAACTTCAAATATTAGGCCAACTTTCAGCAACTTTTTATTCACGCCGCTACTAAAAACAGCCCTCCTAAGAGGCTGTTTTTAAAAAGTGCTTAAGATATTTTGAACAAAAAGTCCTAAAAGTATCAAAAGCAAAATAGCACCCGAGCGGTTATACAGTTTATTTGCCAAGATAAGTAGAAGAGTCAAGGAAGCCCCTAGTTGGAACTACAAAAGTAAATATCAATGCATGAACACCTATTTGTATTTAAAAAAGTTTAAAAGCTTTAGAGATATCCTTAAGCTATGCTAGCTATAATTATCCCAATAAAAT
>CAMZLS010000071.1 GCA_947311765.1 uncultured Helicobacteraceae bacterium | reverse complement strand
TATTATTACAAATTCCTGTTTTCTTTGCAATTTATCGCGTACTTTTAAATGCGGTTGAGCTTCAAGGTGCTCCATGGATTTTATGGATAGATGACTTGTCTCGTATGGACCCTATATATGTATTACCACTTTTAATGGGTGCTTCTATGTATTATCAACAAAAGTTGACACCAAACAATTTTACAGACCCTATGCAACAAAAAATATTCCAATTTTTGCCAGTGATTTTTACATTTTTCTTTATAACTTTCCCATCAGGGTTAGTTTTATATTGGTTTGTAAATAATCTTTTCTCTATTGCACAGCAATTTTTGGTAAATAGAAATTATGCAGCAACAAAAGAAGCGCGGCATGAACTCCATTTAGAGGAGAAACATAAACATGATAAAAATTGAATCAGATAGCTTAGAAAATGCTTACGCTGAAGCGGCGAAGCGACTAGAGTGTTCTGTTACTGAACTAGAGATAGAAGTTGTGCAATATCCTAAGGATGGATTTTTAAGTTTTTTTAAAAAGAGAGCTATTATTGTAGCTACATGTAAGGTAGTCTCTCAGGAGAGCTCTGTAAAAGTTCAAGCACAAGAGCCAATTGTTTCAAAAGAAGAGATAGAGACTGTTATAGAAGAGAAGCAAGGGGCGAAAGCTTTAGAAAAAAGCTTCTCGCATGCACATCAAAGTCAAGATGATCATATGCATGAACAATTCTCAGAAGATTATTTTGATGAGGATTTATCATCAGAAACTATAGTACAAGAAGTTCAAGAAGATATTAATGCACTTTTTTCCAATCTCTGTTTTGATATTAATGTTATTAAAGTCAGCATGTATGATGAAAATACGCTCCTAGTAGAATTTAGTGGCAATGATTCTGCTTTACTTATTGGTAAAGAGGGTTATCGCTATAAAGCTCTTTCGTATATGATTTTTAACTGGGTGAATGGAACTTATAATCTTCAATTGCGTCTTGAAATTGCAGAATTTTTGCATAACCAAGAAGAGGCGATGGATCGCTATCTTGAAAGTGTTTGTGAAAATATTGAGAAAGATGGACGCTCCCAAACAAAAGTTTTAGATGGTGTTTTGATGCAAATAGCCTTAAAAGAGTTGCGTGCGCGTTATCCTGAAAAGTATGTAGCTATTCGTTCTACGCGTGATGGTGCTAAGTTTATTATCATTAACGACTATAACGAGTATTAATGAATGCTACTATCGCTGCCATTGCCACGGCACATGGCGTCGGTTCTATATCTATCATAAGACTTAGCGGTGATAAATCTTATGATATAGCTTTATTGCTCTCTAAACGCTCTTATTTAAAGGTTCGCCATGCGACACTTACAACACTTTATAATTCCCAAGGTGAACTCTTAGACGAAGTCATCGCACTCTATTTTAAAGCACCTCATAGTTTTACGGCTGAAGATGTAGTGGAATTGCAATGTCATGGTGGTTATATTGTGGCTAATGAGATTTTGAAAACTTGTTTAGATTTGGGTGCGCGTCTTGCAAAGCCAGGCGAGTTTTCTAAACGCGCTTTTTTAAATGGACGCATAGATTTAAGTGAAGCTGAAGCAATTTCTCAGCTTATCGAAGCAAAAAGTGAAGACGCGGCAAAGATTTTAGCACGTCAAGTGAAGGGCGAATTGCGAAAATATATCGAAGAAGTGCGTGATGAGTTACTTCATATCCTGGCATATTCAGAAGTTAGTATAGATTACGCAGAAGAGGATCTACCCCAGGATTTAATAGATCAAATCATGCAAAAATTAGATGCCTTACATGGAAGACTTAAGGCAACTCTTCAAGCAAGTCAAAGTAGGCAAGGATTGATGCAAGGCTTTAAAGTAAGCATCATTGGAAAACCAAATGTTGGTAAAAGTTCACTCTTAAATGCTCTACTTAATTTTAACCGCGCAATTGTAAGTGAGATAGCTGGGACAACTCGTGACACGATTGAAGAACAGGTGAAAATAGGCACACATCTTATTCGCATTATAGATACTGCTGGAATTCGTGAAGCTGGAGATGAGATAGAGCGTATAGGAATTGAACGCTCTATCGAAGCGATTGAAGAGAGTGATGTTGTTATTGTACTTTTTGATAGTTCACGTTCGCTTGACAGTGAGGATAAGGCTATATTGGATTTGATAGAATTACATAAAAATGAGCGTACTTTTATTACTGTTTTAAATAAGAATGACCTTGTGTGTAAGATTGATAGGAGTGTATTTGAAAAATATACTCCTCTCTCTCTTAATACAAAAGAATCTGCTAGGACATTGATTTTAGCCTTAGAAAATATTATGGATACGCGTGATAATTCAGAGGAGTTAATGCTTATTTCGACTCGTCAAGTTGAAGCAGTAAAGCTTACATGTAAAGAGATAATAGATGCAAAAATTCCTCTTAAAGAGCAAGAATTAGAGATATTTTCCTTTCATCTAAACTCTGCTTTACATGCTATCGCTTCCATAACACGACCCTTTGAAAATGATGAGATGCTAGATAAGATGTTTGGCAGTTTTTGTCTGGGAAAATAGTGCGTTACTTAGCGATAGACTTGGGACTTAGGCGTATAGGTGTTGCCTATAGTCCTGATGGAAATATAGTTTCTCCACTCAAAGCGATAGAGAGACGAAATCGAAATCAAGCCGCATCAGAAGTAAAAGCGTTGCTTTTGGAATGGGAAAGTGAAGCACTCGTTGTGGGTATCCCTATGGGTGGTAGCAGTGAAGATGAGATGCGTCGTCGTGTAGCACATTTTTTAAATCTTGTTGATTTTGAAGGTGAGACTTTTTATCAAGATGAGAGTGATAGCTCCATTGAGGCTGAGGCATTGATGAAAGGTGAGATGAAATATCGCCGCGACGGTAGGGTGGACTCTATTGCCGCGATGATAATACTCAAGCGTTACCTCAAGGTTTTATAAAAGTTTGAAAAATTCTGTGGCTTCTTCTTCATCTTCACTTAAGTTTTCAGGATTAAAATCAGGATTATTTTTAAGTTCATAAGCAATTTTCTCTTTGCAATAATTAAAAAGTTTTGTATGGGCACATTTACGGTCTCTAATAAAACCTAATCCTGTAAATTGATAAGGCTCTTCTATCTCAACACAGAGTAATATGCCATCGCACTTAGCTTCAAGGTATTCTGATAATTCACGATAATTTATATTGAATTCTGTAGCATGCCAGCCAATATCTTCTAGCGTAGAATCCGAAAAATCAGCTATACCATCAGCTGAAGTATCATCATAATCTGCATTTGCAAGATTGTACGCAATGATTTGAGTCCAAGCACCTGCAGCTTTAAGTAAAATACGCTCATCATCTTCTACGATATTGTAGCTATTGCCTAAAATCTCTTTAAGTGTGCGTGGTTTTGGCATACTTAATGAAGAGGTAGTTTCTGGCTTCACTGCTCCTTGATATACATATATCTCTTTTTCGCTAAAAGGTTCATAGTGGATTTTCCCATCAATGCTAATAGCAAAGTTTTTTGTGCTGTTAATAGCAGAGAATAGCTCAGAACGAGAAATTATTATAATCTCTTTTTGTAGATTGAATTTTTTCATACAATATCTTTAAGTGTAAATTTTAAATGAGGGATTTTAGCAGGATAAGTTTTGAGTTTGCTTGATCGGTGAAAATAGTTGTGAAGTTTAAAAATATATCTTACCTCACACACGGCGGGGCTCGAGCTTCCCTAGTAGTGCGTCAGATAAAATATATAAAGTAAAATAGAATTATAGCATAAAATTTAAAAATAAATAAATCTAAATTTTACAATTAGAAATTCTTTAGAAGTATTATACTTAATAAATTATTACGTAGTGATTACGGATATTCTTTAAGGGCGCCTCTAAAAACCCTAGATACTCTCAGCGCTTCAGAGAAATTCACTATCAAGGCAGACTTTTTAAGTCATAGCCTAAGCTATGGCGTAAAAGGCTAACGCCGAGAGTGTGTTTCTCTGAAGTGCCCGTAGGGAGGTAAAAAGAGGGGCAATCTAGCACAGAATTTTTTATCGCCATAGCTTAGGCTATGACTCAAAAAAAGTTCTGCGCTATTTCACCCCTCTTTTTACCTCTGAGAGTGTCTAGGGTTTTTAGAGGTGCCCTTAAGATATTGTAGTGCTAAGTTTTAGTATAATGCGCCAAATTTTATACGCCTCGTTGCGTAATACTAAAAGGACATATCCATGGCATTAAATGTTTATTATGACAAAGACTGTAATATTGATCTTATTAAAGCAAAAAAAGTAGCAATGATCGGTTTCGGTTCACAAGGGCATGCACACGCTGAAAATCTACGTGACAGTGGTGTTGAAGTATGCGTTGGTCTTCGTAAAAATGGTTCAAGTTGGGCGAAAGCTGAAGCTAAAAACTTTGAAGTACTTACTGTTGCGGAGGCAACTGCGGCTGCTGATGTTATTATGATTTTGCTTCCAGATGAAAATCAAGCTGAAATTTATGCAAATGAGATTGCTCCAAATCTAAAAGATGGTGCGACAATCGCATTTGGTCATGGTTTTAATATCCATTATGGACGTATTCAGCCTGCTGCAAATATTAATGTTACTATGATCGCTCCAAAAGCACCAGGGCATACTGTTCGCTCTGAGTTTGTTCGTGGTGGCGGTATTCCTGACTTAATTGCTGTTGGTCAAAATCCAAGCGGTACAACGAAAGAGTTAGCAATGGCTTACGCATCAGCTATTGGTGGTGGACGTACTGCAATTATCGAAACAACTTTCAAAGATGAGACTGAAACTGACCTTTTTGGGGAACAAGCAGTTCTTTGTGGTGGCGTAACTTCTTTGGTTCAAGCTGGATTTGAAACATTAACAGAAGCTGGTTATGCTCCAGAGTTAGCGTACTTTGAGTGTCTTCATGAACTTAAATTAATCGTTGACTTGATGTTTGAGGGTGGTATCGCTGATATGCGTTACTCTATCTCAAATACAGCTGAATATGGTGATTATGTTTCTGGTAAACGTGTTGTTACAGAAGCTTCAAAAGCAGCTATGAAAGAGATCTTAACAGAAATCCAAGACGGTCGTTTTGCAAAAGATTTTATTCTAGAAGGTCAAGCGGGTTACCCTCGTATGAATGCTGAACGCAATAATGACAAAACGAAACTTATTACGCAAACTGGTAATCAACTTCGTGAAATGATGCCATGGAT
>CAMZLS010000070.1 GCA_947311765.1 uncultured Helicobacteraceae bacterium | reverse complement strand
CCAACCATTTGTCGTATTCCGCTTCGCTACATACAACAAATGGCAGGAGTCTCACATCAAAGTCTCTTCCAGAAAATCGCAAGCGAATTTTCTGAAATAGACATTAATGAAGCTCAGCCCGACCGTTAGGTGGCTAAGAGAATAGTCTTATGCAAAATAATAAGGAGAAAAAAATGGGTAAATACTTTATAGAGGTGTCGTTTGAACTACATACTGGAAAATTAGATGATTGGAAAAAATTATCCAAAGAGATAAATAATGATTTATCTAATATAGAAGGATTTATTAGTCGTGATTCAGGAATAGATGCAGACAATAGAGTTTATTGTTTAGTGACATGGGAGAGTAAAGCTCATCAAGAAAAATTTAGAAAACAATTAGAATCAAGAGAAAATTGGCATGAAATGATGAATTATTTTGGAAGTATTGTTGATGTTAGAACTGAAAAACGCAATGCAGTAGATTTATTTTAGGAAAAAGGGGTCGGGTTATAACTAAGGAAAAAGGGAAGAAAAAGGGGTCGGGTTATAACTATAACTAGAAAAGAAAAAGGGGTCGGAAAAAGGGGTCGGGTTATAACTATAACTATTCTTAAAGAAAATAAAAAGGGGTCGGGTTATAACTATAACTATTCTTAAAATCCAAACCCAAAAAATAGCTGGGACACAGCATTAATTTTTTGAAAAAAAATTAATGCTGTGTCCCTCTAAAGCAAAACACCAAACATCCACCCCAAACCCAACAAAACACTATAAACTTTAAAATCACCACATCATACACATCTTACATGTAAGACTCGTTCCACCTCTCCTGAGGTAAAAAGCTAATACAAATCCAATCTTCCATTTTTAAACAACATTTCGCTAAGATGACAGAATAAAATCAAAAAACCATTTGGAGATTTAAATAATGCGAAAACTAATAAGCTTCGACTGGGCAATAAAAAGAATACTAAGAAGTAAAGCAAATTTTGAAATCTTAGAGGGTTTTTTAAGTGAACTTCTTAAAGAAAATATTACCATCTTGGAAGTCTTAGAATCTGAATCAAATCAAGATCTGAAAAATGACAAATTTAATCGTCTTGATATAAAAGTAAAAAACCAAAAGCAAGAGATAGTTTTAATTGAGATTCAATACGATAGAGAGATGGATTATCTACAAAGAATTTTATATGCTTCATCTAAAGCTATTATAGAACATATGAAAGAGTCAGATGCTTATGCAAAAGTAACTAAAATTATCTCAATATCTATTTTATACTTTGATTTTGGAGATGGTGATGATTATATCTACAAAGGAACTACAAACTTTATAGGACTTCATAATCATACACAGTTAAAACTTAATGAAAAACAGAAAGAGTTATACAAAGTTGATAGTGTAGAAAATATCTATCCTGAATATTATTTACTCAAAATTAGAAATTTTAATGATAAATCAAAAGACACTTTAGATGAATGGATAAATTTTCTTAAGAATGAAGAAATACCAGAAAACCCAAAAGCCAAGGGTTTATTAAAAGCAAAAGAAACATTAGACTATTTGAAAATGGATGATAAAGAGAGAATGGAATATGAAAACTATCAAAAATCACTTCATGACCAAGCTAGTGCTTATGAATCTACTTATGTTATTGGTAAGATTGAAGGTAAAAAAGAAGGTATTGAAGAAAAGACTTTAGAAATAGCTAAAAAGTTATTAATAGCAAAAGTAGATACAGAAACAATAAAATTAACTACAGGATTAACTGATACGGAGTTGTCAAACCTAACAAATACGAGGAACGAATAAGTTACCTAGCGGAAACTTATCGCTCATGACAACCGTTAGATAGACAAAGGACATATGAAATGATAAAAAAAATTATCTTTGGATTGTTGATTACTGGAGGATTATTAACTCTTGGATTAACAAATTTACAGGCTGAATGGAATCCATTTTCAAAAAAATGGTATGAAGATTGCGAAAGCGACATAATGATAAAAAATTATACAAAAAACTTTGAACTAATGTTTGATAGAAAATATGGTAAAGGTTCCACAAATATAATGGTTCCAAGAAATCAATCCATTTAGAGAAAAATATTATTCCAAATGCTAGAATATGAGAAGAGAAATATAGAGGATTATATAATGAGTCGAAAAAGAAAAACATACAGCGCAGATTTTAAGGCAAAGTTGGTTTTAGAGGTTTTAGAGGGTGCAAAGACATTAAACGAAATTGCAAGTAGTTACGAGGTATTACCAAAGAATCTTCTTAACTGGAAAAAGCAATTTATAGAGAATATTAGCCTTGCATTTGATAAAAGTGCTGTAGTCAAAGAGTACAAAGAGGAGATAGCAATTCTACAAGAAAATAATGATAGCTTGGCAAAGAAAGTTGGTACGTTAACTATTGAGAAAGATTTTCTTGAGGGAAAGCTCGTAAGCTCGGTCTCATCTAAAGAGCGTCAAGCCATGATAGATACCGAGCATAAGTTATCACTGAATAAACAGTGCGCACTATTACAAATCAGTAAAAGTAGCCTCTATTATGAGGAAGCCATTCCTTTTAGTTCAGAGGAAGATAGAGCACTATTAAATGCTATAGATAAGATCTATACAGAGAGCCCATCATACGGTTCAAGACGAATCACTGAATAACTCAAGCAAGATGGATATCTAGTGGGTAGAAAACACGTACGTACGGCTATGAAGTTTATGGGTATCATTGCGCTGTATCCTAAGCCACGGACGACTGTGGCGAATAAGATGCATCAAAAGTATCCGTATCTACTTAGTGAGTTTAAGAATGAGAAGAATCAAGTAATCATTGAACAAGCCAATAAAGTATGGTCAACAGATATCACCTATATCAAGCTTGAGAAAGGCTTCGCATACCTTGCTGCTATCATAGATTGGAACACTAAAAAGATACTTTCTTGGAAATTGTCAAACACAATGGATGTGTCACTAACCACAGGTGTACTTAAAGAGGCATTAGCGCTTTATCCTAAGCCTGATATACTCAATACCGATCAAGGCTCTCAATACACGGCTAATGAACATATACAGATCTTAGTCGATCACAACATCTCTATCTCTATGGATGCTAAAGGGAGAAGCATTGACAACATAGTGATTGAGAGATTTTGGAGAACACTTAAATATGAAGATGTTTATCTTCAGCACTATAACACTATTAAGGAGGCAGATATAGGTATAGGTAAATTTATCACTTACTACAATTCACGAAGGCTTCACTCGGCTATTGATTACAATACACCTAATGAGTTCTATTATAGAGCTATTAATAACTTAGATAGTGATCAAGTGCTACAAAAGGTAGCGTAGGTGCGTGGAATTAAAAAATATTTTAACTGGTCTTGACAAAGGGAACCACTTTATTACCTAAGTCTTACAGAGTAAAAACTTTAAGATTTAGATAATTTTTCTTAGAAAAAAAATTTGAAAAGTTGAAAAAATGAAATGGATTGATTTAGGCTGCTGTATTTGTGGTTATTAGAGGTGCCCTTAAGTGGAAATTGAACGGAATGGATAGAGATTTAATTATATTCGTTATAAAGAATTTTTATAATTGCATGATTAAATATTAATAAAACCAAAATACCAATAATTTGATATGTTTTATAGTTGATTTTTAAGCCATCATCACTTAGTTTTTTATACATCCAGTCAGACCATAATGTAGCATTTAAGCCAGTGATAATAATTGCAACAACTAATGCTTCCAATAATGTGACTTCATTGCCAGTAACATCTGTAACGAATTGCATGCCTAAAAAATAAGAAATTGCCATGAATATGGTTAAAGACAATCGAATTCTTTTTAATATATCTATTGACATTTTGGTTTTTTCTCACAAGAAGGTGCTAAAGAATAGTTTACTAGCGATGATAAAAATGATGTTCCTAGTGAAGCAATAGATCCAGCCAAAAAAACATTAGAAAAGCTTGCTCCAATAATTCCAAACGCTGCACCACCTACAGTATTTATTATAAGATTTTCAACTCCTTGAAATTTAAACTCGCCCGAACATGGATCAATCAAAGAAAAATATGCACCGACTGCACCACCTGCAATAGCAGATGCTAATGGAATACCAATATTTCCCTCAGGATCCACAAAATTAACAGGATCCCCCAAAACATACCCATACAAATTACTATCCCCACCTTGAAACCCAATAGGATCTTTAGCAGTCCACTTCCCAGTTTCAGCATCATAGTCACGATAGCCAAACCGTGTAAGTTTAGTATCTTCATCATACAGTCCACCTGCAAAGCCTATGCTTACATGTAAACTCTCATTAGTATCTTCTAGTATCTCCCCATAAGCAGAGTATCTTATCTCTTTTACAATTATTCCTGTCTCATTGCTTACTACTCTCAAACTCCCTAAGTGATTATAACTCAGATAGTATGTTTGATTATCTTGTATCATCTTATAAGGAGTTCTTTGGTTTGTGTAGAAGTATCTTGTATTTAAAGTATCATCACTGTTATAGGTTGCTAATAGTGTTGTTAAGTCTTTCCAGAGGTATTTCTCTGTAATAAGTCCATTTACTTTTTTAGCTACTCTTTGATTGTTTGCATTGTGTATGTACTCTATAGTATCTTGTGGAGTTATAACACTTTTGAGTTCTCCAAGTATTCCGTATATATAAAGAGTTGTTCCCTCATCATCACTTTTGCTTGTGAGATAGCCATCTGTGTTGTAGGTGTAGTAAGTGTTGTTTATCTGTTCTAAGGCGTTATGGTAGAAAGTTGCTGTTTGTGTTGTTGTG
>CAMZLS010000069.1 GCA_947311765.1 uncultured Helicobacteraceae bacterium | reverse complement strand
AGAGTTGATAGACCCTGATACTGGTGAGTTATTAGACTCTGAAATGAGTGTTGTTGGTACTATTAAGGTGACAAAGATTAAAAAGAAAATTGCTTACTGCAAGCCTTTGAGTGGTGCTGCGGCTATCTCTAAAGGGATGAGTGTTTTCCCACAAGATCGTTAAGGATACTTCATGTTGAAAATATTTGTTTTAATGAGCTTTATGGGCTCATTACTCTTTGCCTTAGACAGTTATCAGGTGGCTTTTGAGACAACAGAGTGCAGTGGTGAAAGTGGTTTTGCCACCGTTACTATCGAAAGTATAGATAAAATACAATCAGCAGGTTGCCTTCATGAGGGTAAAAAACTGCAAAAACTTTTAGTCCGTAAAGGAAACACTTACGCTACTTACACTTTGACTTACGATGAAGCAAAAATGGTGATGCAAGATGTAAAACTTTATAATCGTGCAAGACTTCAAATGATGCAAAGCGCTAACACGTTAGTTATTACAAAGTAGCGATTATACTTAGACTTTTGACCCTTCAAGTTTTTGTAAAATTTTAATAGTTTTATTTTAGCTTAAAGTTGGTGCAAAAGCTTTTGTACTAACACAGACGCTGTCGCCTATCTTGTAGAGTTTTGATTCTGCTTCATCCAAAATAACCTCAACTATCTGTTGAGCGATAGCGATAATGGCAATATGAATTACATCTGCCTTTATAATGTCAAGAATCTCACCTTGAAAGGAAAATTTTTGACTGCCTTGTTGATGGAGTAAAACTTCTTTAGGTGTACCATCTTGAATGATTTTTCCATGATCTAAGACAAGAACTCTGTTGGCTAGGCGATAGATTTCGCTAGGATCGTGTGAAACCATGATGGTTGTAGTTCCAAACTCTTTATGAAGAGATAAAATATCATGCTGTAGTTTTAAGCGCATTTTAGGATCAAGTGCGGAGAGTGGTTCATCCATCAGAAGGAGTTTTGGACGATTCATTAGAGCACGACAGAGTGAAACTCTCTGTTTTTGTCCACCACTAAGTGTTGAGGGAAGGCGATTTTTGAGCGCTTTTAAATCGGTGAGTTCCAATAAATGTGTAGCGAGTCCTTTGTCTTTAGCCGCATATAAAAGATTTTGCTCTACGCTCATGTTCTCAAAAAGTGCGTAGTCTTGAAAAACAAAACCTATGCCGCGTTTTTGAGGGGGTAGCGCTATTTTTTCATTAAGCCAAATTTTATTGGCTACGCTTATTGTCCCCTTGGCACTCTCTAGCCCTGCTAAAATACGAAGTATCGTTGTCTTACCACTCCCACTTTGACCCGATAAGGCGATAAAGTCATACTCTTTTATATCTAGCTTTACATGTAAGCTCATTGTGCCCTCACTACCAAAGAGTGCTTTAGAAATATCGAGGTGTATCATGATGAAATTCCTATGCGTTTTTTATGATGAGAGTTAAAAAGATAGACACTTAAAAGGACAATAAAACTAAGCAAGAGCATAATACCACTATAGATATGTGCCATCTCATAATCCATCACTTCAACAAACTCATAAATTGCCACCGAAGCAACCTTGGTCTCTCCAGGGATAGACCCACCAATCATAAGCACAACTCCAAATTCACCAACTGTATGAGCAAAGGTGACGATAAGCGAGGTGAGTAGAGCAGGTTTGATATTTGGTAGGCTTACATGTAAGAGTGTCTGTAAAGTGCTCTTTCCTGCTATGTATGAGGCTTCTAGCATGTTTTTATTGAGTGATTCAAATCCGCCTTGAAGAGGTTGAAGCATAAAAGGAAAAGAGTAAAAACAGCTTGCAATGACAAGTCCCGTGAAATTAAAAATAAGTTTAATTCCAAAAGTCTCTTCAAAAAATGCTCCAAGAGGTGAGTTGTAAGAGAGCGCATAAAGAAGATAAAAACCAAGAACAGAGGGAGGCAAGACAATAGGAAGCGAAGCGATAGCCTCGATAAAAGGTTTGCAACGACATTTTGTTTGTGAAAGCCACCACGCAATAGGAAGTGCGATAAGAAAAAGGATAAATGTTGTAAGCGATGCAAGTTTAAATGAAAGGATAAAAGGCTCCATATCAAGTGCCATCATGAAAGCACCTCGATAATAGAGAGCTCGCTTGATTTGATAAGTGCTATGATATCATCCTTTACATGTAAGTCCATGCTCTCGGCAGAGTCACGAGTGATTATTGACTCTAAAAGATGTTCTCCAAAACGAAAAAAGACAGTGCATAGAAGTTTTCCATAATTGATTTTTTCTATGCTTACATGTAAGCGATTTGAAATGCTTATATCTCCTGAAAAACTTTTTGCAATAGCAATATTTGAGGCTTTGAGTCCTAAAATTACTGTTGAGCCAACACGGATAGGTTTTGCAAGTCCTAGAGCCATCATCTTCATAGAATGCCCATGTGCTTCAAAGCTAACAATAGAGATATTTTTACTCTGTTTTATGTCAGTGATAAGGGCACTAATGTGATTCATTGGATAATATATCCATACTTTTTAAAGATGATTTGAGCATCTTGGCTTAAAATAAAATCATAAAAGGCTTTTACTTCAGGATTATTTTTTCCCTGTTTTAAAATCACTATACCTTGATTTATAGGAGTGTAGAGCTTAGTATTGAGTGGATGCCAGTTGGTGTTTTTTTTGTAGTGTGACATTTTTGAGCTATAGAGTGAAGATTTTGCAATGATACCAATATCAGCGGCTATCATAGCATAAGAGACTGTTTGAGAGATGCTTTCGCCGTAAACAAATTTTGACTCTATTTTTTTTAAAATTCCTGCATTTTGCAAGGCTTCAAGAGCGGCTTTTCCGTAAGGTGCAGTCTTGGGGTTAGCAATAGCAATTTTTGAAATACTTTTTTCACTAAGCAACTGTACGCCCCTACTAAAGTCTCGTTTTTTAACACTAAAAAAAGCAAGTGCCCCTTGCGCGTAGATAAAAGGCTTTGTACTAGCGAAACCCTCATCGAAAAGTGCTTGCGGATATCTCATATTTGCCGACATAAAAAGCTCATAAGGTGCGCCATGCTTTATCTGTGCGGTAAGTTTTCCGCTTCCGCCTAGAGTAACACGGATTTTTGTATGAGGGTTCGTTTGTGCAAATTTGGCTTTGAGTTCATCTATGGCGTAGCTCACATTCGCGGCTACGGCGATATTGATATTTCCTGCAAAAAGAGAGCTACCAAAAAGGAGAAGTAAAAAGAGTTTCATTGTGTAGCCTTTACTAGGGGAGTGCATGAAGAGAGAGTTGTAAATGCTATAAGTAATAAATTTTTAAACATAAATTCTCTTTGCATGTAAGGATTATTTTGCAAACATTACGGTGCCGAGTCGAACCATGTTTGAGCCACATTTTATGGCTAAATCATAATCCCCACTCATGCCCATAGAGCAGATATCAGCCTTTGGTAGAGATTCAAAGATAGAGTGTGTCATCTCAAAACTTTTTTGAACTAAGGCTCGCTTTTGGGTGTGCGCACCAATACTCATAACACCTCGAAGAGTGATATTGGGACAGCTTTCTTGAATCTGTGCATAAATGTCTTGAGCCATTTCAGTTTTTACACCAGATTTGCTCTCTTCATCTGCACTATTTATTTGTAAAAGAGAATTGAGGGTTTGATTTTTAGCTTCAAGGCGTTTTTGGAGTGCTTGTGCTAACTCTATACTATCGAGACTTTGAAATAAGAAGGGTTCAATCGCAAGGAGTTGATTGATCTTGTTTTTTTGAAGATTGCCGATAAAATGCCACTCTAGTGGAAGCTCATCTAAGATTTCACTTTTTGCTTTTAAATCTTGAACCTTATTCTCACCAAAGGCACGTTGCCCAATTTCATAGAGTGATTGAACTGCCTTAGCATCAGAATATTTGCTCACTGCTACTATTTTAACAATATGATGAGCACTTACATGTAAACGCGCCTTTTCTATGCTTTCAATAACAGTATCAATATGTTGTTTGT
>CAMZLS010000068.1 GCA_947311765.1 uncultured Helicobacteraceae bacterium | reverse complement strand
GATAACAAAAAGAAAAATTATTTTTTTGGAACGGTATCTATTTATCATATGAAATTGTATCTCTTTATGCTTACATGTAAGCAATTTCACTTCTCCAGATGAGAGCGATATCTTTGATGTTTATATCACATTTTTTTGGACGAATTTGATAAGGTTCGATAGTGTAATTTTCTAGTTCATATCTACTCTCAAGTCTATCTATCTTATCAGAGAGTTCATCTTGAAGGTCTCTGTACTGCTCTTGGTATTTTACTATTTCATCTTCTGCTCTTTTGACATCTGCTCTCTCTTTAGAGATACGCACCCCTTTAGAGATAGTAGAGCCGATGCGTGATGAGCTAGAGCGTCCACCAAAAAAAGCTCCAAAGATGGCTAATCCTGCGCTAACAAGCGTATCAGTTGTTTTTGCACTAACATCAGACTCCTCTTTTTCAAGTTTCGCCTCTGCTTTTTCAATACGCGTAGCAATGCGTTGCTCTTTTGTAGCGTAGCGTTTTTCGATAATCTCTAGCGCAGCATCTTTTTTCTGATTAAGCAGGTCTTGAAAGCGTATTTTAAAGGCTTGAAGGGTCTCATCGACTTTCGAGTCAAGTTTAGGAGAGCGTACTCGGTAGAGCTCTAAACTTTGATTGCGATAGAGAAAGCTCTGAATCTTTGCGGAGATTTTTTTCTTAGCTTCTTGCTCTAATAGCACTGCAGGAAGGCTTGCGTAGCTAGCATCACTTGGAGCTTTTGTACTGAAGCGTTTATAGCTGTCTTGGAGTTTTTGTATCTCTTGCAAATCAAAGCCATCTTCGTAAAGAGGCAGTTCCCAGTTTATGTGCTCTGTCTTATCTATGCCTTTGCTTGTATTATGATACAAAATCTCAGCATTGATTGCTAAAGATGGTCTCAGTTCACTAGAGGAGCTAGCATCAAAATATTGGGTTAATTCACCGTTATATGCGCTTGTGCTTTTTTTGAGAGTTCTCTTTTTTTGTAGAGGGCTAGATTTTTGAGTCACTTTTTGCGATTGCATTAAAGCCTTAATCTCATCACGTTTTAGAGGGCCTTTGAGATAGGAGAGTACCCAGCGAGTCTGGAAAACTTCTACATTTTCTCTATGAGCACTTTTCAAAAAGAAGGTGCGTTTTTGCATATTTGAGAGCATAGCGCGTATATCGGCCTTGCTTAAATCAGAGCCTAGTTTCCCACTCAAACCCTCAATAACCTTATCAATATCTTGACGAGTCTGCAAGCGACCTATAAACCAAGTCCCTATATTTGAAAGCCCCTTGTAGTCCAAATCAACAGGATTTTGCGTAGAGAGAATGATGCCTACACCAAAGGCACGAGCTTGTTTAAGCAGGAGCATCATTGGTGCTTTTGAGGGAGGATTTTTACTTGGTGGAAAGTATCCATAAATCTCATCCATATAGAGCAGTGTGCGAAGCGTAGAAGTTCCACTTTGACGACGCATCCACGCTATATAACGATTGAGTAGCATAGTAACAAAAAACATCCGCTCACTATCGCTGAGGTGGGCGATATTGAAGATACTCACCTTTGCCTTGGCATTTTCATCATAAAGCAAGGCATCAATATCAAGCTCTACTCCCTCAAGCCACTGAGAAAAGGAGGGATTGGCAAAGACACTGTTAAAACGAGTAGCAAGTTTAAAACGCTCTTTGGAGGGAAAAAAATCATCCAAGGCTAAAAAACCTATCTTTTTAAAAGCAGGATTGATAATAGAAGCGATAAGTGTCTCTAAGCTCAGCGGGAGATCGTTGCGCCAAGCATGTGCTATCAAAGTTGTTAAGAGGGTATAGTTTTTTGAATGAATATCACTCTCTTCACCAATAAGCGAGAGCAAAGAGGAGGCAGTAGCACTAAGATAGGAGTTAAAAAGGTCGCTATCTTCTAAAATCTCCTTCTCAGGGGCATTGAGCGAACTCATAATATTTACACTTATACCAGCGCTACCGCCAGGGGTATAGAGTGTGACGGGAGTTTGTGAAAGTTTTTGTGATCGTGAGATATCTTGATCCCAGCTCTCTACCCCTTTTTTCCACATCTGTGCTGTCTCTTGCGCCTTACTTTCACCAACCCAAGGGATAAAATCTGTACTCTCATACGAGGCAGAACGCATGCAGAGATTGCCCATATCACCCTTAGGGTCTATCAAAATAGAGGGAATATTATCGAGCATAGCCTCTTCGATAAGACCAATCCCGAGCCCAGTTTTTCCACTTCCTGTCATGCCGATGATAGCAGCGTGGGTAGTGAGGTTTTTATTTTTTAGAAGGGTAAGCGACTTATCTTGTGTCGATTTTCCAAGATAGAAAAGTGATAGTTTTTCGTACAGTGTTTTCATAAAAAAATCTCTTTGGATAAAAATTACTCGATTTTACACATCAATTGCTTATATGTAAGCATAACCAGATTAATTGATACAATTTTATGATATTATACAGAAGCTTAAAATTGTATCAGGATTGCATTAAATGAATAACATCGGTGATATTATAAAATTTTCAAAAACCTTACGACTTCTCTATGTAGAGGATAACCAAGCTGCTCGTGAGGCAACACTGCTGATTTTTCATGAAATATTTGGTGAAATTGTCGTTGGGGTTGATGGGCAAGATGGAGTAGAAAAGTTCAATTCGAATAAGATTGACATCATTATCACAGATATTAATATGCCACGACTTAATGGCTTAGAGATGACAAAAGAGATACGAAGAGTAGATAAAGGTATCCCTATCTTAGTTCTCTCTGCCTATAATGAATCTGGCTTTTTTATGAATAGTATTAAGCTAGGCGTAGATGGATATCTACTCAAACCCATAGATATGGCTCAGTTTATAGAGGCACTCAAAAAAGTTATAGTAAAAATTAAGATGACAAGTGAGGTTAATTTACTGCAACAGTATCAAGATGTTGCAGATATCAGCACTATTATCTCAAAAACAGATACCACAGGAAAAATCACCTATGTCAATGATGCCTATTGCGCAGTATCTCAATATAAGTGTGAAGAGCTTATCGGAAAAAGCCATAATCTACTTCGTCATCCAAGTGTTGCCAAGGAGACATACAAAGAGTTGTGGGAGACGATAAAAAAGAAAAAAGAGATTTGGCAAGGTGTTTTAAAAAATAGAACAAAAAATGGTGACACAATTTATCTTGAAACAACAATCAAACCTGTTTTAGATATGGATGGCAATATCCTCGAATACATCTCTATAAAAAATAATATTACGCACACTATGAATCAAAAAACAAGACTTATAGATATCTGCGATGCTTCGGATGATATCATTTTAGTGCTTATGAAGATAGAAAATTTTGATGATATTGAGAGATACTATGGACAAAACGCTTTGAGAACTTTTGAAGAGATTTTTGCGAAGCAATTTACAGAGGCAATACAGCAGAGATTAAGCTTTAGAGATCTCTTTTCTCTCGGAGATGGAGAGTACGCTTTTGTGAAAAAAATACAAGAGTGTCCCCTTACAGAGGGGGAGCTGAAAAAAGAGCTGCTTGCATTTCAAGAGAGGGTTAATGAGAGTGTTGTAGAACTTGGTGAAATCGAATATGATGTTACAATCCTTATCTCTCTCGCGCATGGAGAGAATAGCTATGAGAATGCACATTATGGGCTCAAAGAGCTACTCCAGAGTAAAAAAACTTTTATCATTGCAAATAATTTCATACAAAATGAGCGAGAACTTGCACGGAAAAATTTTGAGATTCTTAAAATGGTAAAGATAGCACTTCATAATGAAAAAATTCTTGTTTATTCTCAAGCTATTATTGAAAATAGCACGCAAGAAGTGAGCAAATATGAGTCCTTAGTTCGTCTTGTTGATGAAGATGAGAAGATAATAAGTCCTTGCTTTTTTCTCGATATCTCTAAAAGAGGAAAGTACTATTATCAGATAACAAACCGCGTTCTTGAGCAATCTTTTGCACTCTTACATGTAACAGATAAAGAGATCAGCATCAATCTCTCTGCCTTGGATATAGAGCGTAGCAAAACAAGAGAGAAGATTTTTGAGCTTTTACGCAGACACAGTGACTCTGCACACAGAGTTGTTTTTGAGCTTTTAGAAGATGAAGAGATGAAAGATTTTGAGCTTATCAAGGATTTTGTTGTAAAAGTGAAAGATTTTGGAGTTCAGATCGCTATTGATGATTTTGGAGCTGGTTTTTCCAACTTCGAGAGATTGCTAGATTATCAACCTGATGTTTTAAAGCTTGATGCGTGTTTGATAAAAAATATTGTTACACATGAGTATTCGCAAAATATAGTGGAGACTATCGTTAGTTTTGCTAAAAGACAAGGCATTAAAACGGTTGCAGAGTATGTTGAAAATGAAGCCATATATGAAAAGGTAAAAGCTTTGGGTGTGGACTATTCTCAGGGTTACTATTTTGCAAAACCACAAAGGTTGTCACATTAGAATATTTCAAAAATGGATACGAGGATACAATCTTCGATCTATAGAGATGTTTGTCGAATCAGCAGCACTCTCTGCTTTTGCAGCTAATCTTTTTGCACCTCTGATAGTCTTGTATGTTATCTCTGGTTTTTTCTCTTTGAGAGAGATGAGCCTCTGGTTTTTATTGCATATCCTTGTCTTGATTTTGCGTGCTACTTACAAGGTGAAAATAGAGCGTAGCTTACAAGGTGCTTTCAGTGATAGCCTCTACAAAAAGATAGATGTACTCTTCTTTTTAACCTCATTTACAGCATTTTTGTACGCTTATGTAGTTATCGTTGGTGCTCTGTATGAGATACCTGTAGAGAACTTCTTTATGCTTTGTGCTATCCTTTTGGCTCTGAGTGCTGGGTCTATCTCTACGCTTATGAGTATATTTCATTTTTTCGTTATTTTTGTTTTTGTCACTATGTTCTCTTCTATCTTTTCTCTTGTCTATTATCAAGAGAGTGTGGCGTATATGTTTGCGCTTCTTTTGGCTTTTTTTACTGTTATCTTTTTAAAAGCAGGTTATAAACAGTATCTCCTAATTAACAATCTCATTACGCTCAAGGAGTCTTTTCAGACTATTTATGAAAAATCTTCCGATGGGATTGTGATATTTAAAAAAATTACATATAAAGATTGTAATTTAGCTATTTTGAAGATGTTTATGTATGACTCTAAGGAGGAATTTTTACAGACAAATGTTGCAAAAATTATGCCAAAATATCAACCTGATGGAGAAAATTCCATAAAAAAAATGCTTAAAATGGCACAACTTGCAAGAAAACTGGGGCATATATCATTTGAATGGCAATATAAAAGAAAAAATGGCTCTCTCTTTTGGAGCGAAGTTGTTTTAACTAAGGTCACTATCGAAGGCGAAGCGTTAATCCATGGTGTATATAGAGATATAAGTGAGAAAAAAGAGTTAGAACTTCAAAAAGATAGATTTAACGAAGAGTTGCAAGAGCAGGTAAAAGAGGCATTGGAAAAAAACCGCCAAAAAGACCAAGCGATGCTCCAACAGTCAAAACTCGCTCAGATGGGAGAGATGATCAGTATGATAGCTCACCAATGGAGACAACCACTCTCCGCAATCAGTGCCACAAGTGCTTCACTCTCTCTTAAAGCACAACTAGGAACACTAGAGAGCCAAACAACAAAAAACGCAGCAGATAATATAAGCCAATATGCCCAACATTTAAGCTCGACAATAGATGACTTTAGAAACTTCTTTAAAGAGAATAAAACAGCAGAGAAAACAACACTCAAAACAATGCTCGATGGCACACTAGAGATTATAAAAATCTCTTTAGATAATCAAAAAATAGAAGTAGAGATTATACAAAAAGAAGAGAGAGAGATTCGCACATACATCAATGAAGTCAAACAAGTCATACTTAACATCATAAAAAATGCAGAAGATATACTCATAGAAAAAGAGATACAAAATCCAAAAATAACAATCACAATAGAAGATGCCACCCTCACTATCGCAGATAATGCAGGAGGCATACCCAAAGAGATAGAAGATAAAATCTTTGAACCATACTTCTCAACAAAGACAAAAAAAGATGGAACAGGGCTAGGTCTGTATATGAGTAAAACTATCATAGAAGATCACTGCGGTGGCAGACTGAGTGTCAAAAACGATGCGCAGGGTGCTGTTTTTTGTATAGATTTGAATGAAAGTAGAGTTTAAAATATGTCACATCAGATACAATCAAAAACAAAGTTACTCTTACCACTTGCGATTCTGATACTTATCGTTTTACTACTCTCAACGAGTCTTATCTCAACACAGTACATCAGAGGTGAATCACTTTTAAAATTAGAAAATGGCATTAAACTCGCAACGGCTATATCTAAATTTGTCCACTCAACACAAAAAGAGAGAGGCTTGAGTTCGGGCTATCTTGCCAATAAGGGCGTAAAATTTAAAGAGCAACTGCAAAAACAGAGACTTATAACAGATGCAAAAGTAGAGGTTTTAAAAAGATATATACAGATGAATGATGTAGAGTGTGTAGAGAGAGCATTTCAAAAGGCGATAAAAAATATAGAAAGACTCCCTCTTATGCGCGAGAATGTAGATGCCTTACATGTAACGCTTCAAGAGAATTTAGCTTTATATTCACAAATGAATGATGACTTTTTAAATGTTATTGTGGAGGTCTCAAAAACTTCCAAACTCCCTCTTATTACACAAAATATTATCGCATATAGCAACTTCTTATACGCCAAAGAAAATGCAGGATTAGAGAGGGCAGTAGGGACGGCACTACTCTCTCAAAAAGAGCACAATGAAGCCTTACATGTAAGCTTTATCAATCTTATCTCTATAGAAAATCTTTATACAAAAACATTCTTAAAATATGCCTCAGATGAAGCAAAAGAGAGTTACAAAGCCAATGCTAAAGGAG
>CAMZLS010000067.1 GCA_947311765.1 uncultured Helicobacteraceae bacterium | reverse complement strand
TTGGTGCTTATATTTTATATATCAAAACACCTAAAACAAACAGACATCACTAGTGCCAAAAAAAATAAACCTCACCGTAAACGCTAAGCGTTACGATATCGATATTGATGAAGCATTTGCCCCTTTTTTGCTAAAGCAGATGGAAAATGATTTTAATGTTAATGGAAACAATGACTTAAAACTGCTTCTGCAAGCTTATGTGCAAAAAAGTTATGCACTCTATCAAGATGAGCAGAAGATACTCTCACTTTTAGAGAAGATTCCAAAGGAGTAAAGATGTCGGCATTAGCGTATGAAGAGAGATACAGTGTGGATGATTACGAGCTTTGGGAAGGGGATTGGGAGTTGATTTACGGTGATGCTTATGCCATGGCACCAAGCTCTAGTTTTGAGCATCAAAGTATCAGTATGAAAATATCGAGACAACTTGATGAAGCCTTAGATGAGTGTAAAAAGTGTAGCACGGTCTTTGAGCTTGATGTAGAGTTCTCAGATGATACCGTTGTTCGTCCTGATGTAATGGTGCTTTGTTATAAACCAAAGGGTAGAGTCACCCGTACCCCTGAAATCATCTTTGAAGTCAGCTCAAAAGCAACATCCAAAAGGGATGAGATACTCAAATTTGCCCTCTATGAAAAAGAGGGAGTCAAGTATTATAACCTCGTCTATCCAAAATCCAAAAAAGTAAAATCATATAAACTTATAGAGGGAAAATACCGAAAAATTGCCGATTTTCATGATGAACACTATCTTTTTGAACTCTCTAAGTGTTCTATAGATTTTGATTTTGAGTTTATTTGGAGTGGCTTGTGATCTATTTTATTTTTGATACGAGGGTATTAAGATGAGACTAGAAAAAGAAAATATAGAGATAATTAAAACGACTCTTTTGTCTAAAATTTCAGATGCAAAAATTTTTTTATTTGGGAGCAGAGTGGATGATAAAAAAAGAGGTGGAGATATAGATATATTTGTAAAAACACTTCACAACATCACACTCAAGGATGAAATTTCTCTCTTAGCTCAACTTGAACTTCATGGTATTTCTAGGAAAATAGACCTAATAATAGAGACTCCCAAGAAGAAGAGAGAAGATTTTTTTAATACTATAAAAAAAGAGGCGATACTCTTATGATGCAAGATATATTAGCCAAGGTTAATCTACATCTATCGCGTGCAAAATTGGCAAGAGATGAGCTTTGTGTTTTTAAAGAGAGTTTGGGTGCAGAAACTTTCGAAGATTTTGAAAAAGTAAAAACGATTGATACTTTTATATATAGGTTTGTAAAACTTCAAGATATGATGGGTGATAAGCTTTTTCGTATTTTTTTAGATAAACTAGGAGAATATAGAGATGACATGTCTTTGCTTGATGTTTTAGACAAACTAGAAAAGTTAGGCATACTCGAAGACTCTACAAGATGGATGCAATTTAGAAAATTAAGAAATAAACTTACACACGAATACCCATCAAATGAAGAAGAGATTGTAGAGGGCATACTGCTAGCCATAGATGCTTTTGTAGAAATTGAGAAGATACTTTTGCGAGTGAAAAAATATATAGAGATGAAAAATATAATATAATCCCAATTACGAATAACTAATTTACTCGTTCCCATCGCTCCCGCGTTGAGAATGCATAAATTAATTAAAAACTCTCAGCAAAACAAAAGAAAAATAGGCGTACACTACATTTTAAGGTTACTAGTGTAATCTAAAATTTTAACATAAAGGGGACGTTATGAAACGTTCTGGATTTACTATGATCGAATTGATCTTTGTTATCGTTATTCTCGGTATTTTGGCAGCTGTTGCCATTCCTAAATTGGCTGCGACGCGTGATGATGCGAAATTAGCACAGATTGCTACACAAGTGAAATCATCACTTAATGAGATTGCTTCTTTTGTAACAGCAAAAAGAACTTTTGATAATAATGTATCTTTAATGTCACCATCAATTTCCAATATGGAAAGTGAAAATACACAATCAGGAGCTCATACTGTTATTGAACAAGCTGCTAGTGGAGTAGGAGCTGCAACAAGTACAGTAGTTATGTATGACCCATTTACAGATACTCAGTGTCTGCATATGGATTTTCAAAGTATACCTCTTCCTGGTAGCGGTGCAAGTTGTAATGGAACATGGAGTGCTGATTGGAACATCTTAAATTGTACTAAACTTATACGAGTTGTTGTTGATAATACTACATCAGGAGGATGTGAAAAAATTGCAACTGTTATGAGTGATGGTAATGTATCTGTTAAAGGTCGTTCAGCATCTTTTTAAGTAATAAACTATTTTTACTCGTTCCCAACGTCCTCGTTGGGAATGCATACTCTAGCTTAATCTCAAAAACACTCCCCATCTCAAAAATACAAAAAAATTTTAACCCACAAAAAAGCTGGGACATTGCTTGAATTTTTTCCCAAAAAATTAAAGCTGTGTCCCTCTAAAACAAAACACCAAGTCGCCAAGAAACAAGCATTATAAAACTTATGCTATACTTTGTTTTTAAGCAAAAGGCTTGACAAATGCAAAAGATAAAAAATAATGAAGGCTTAAAAGAAGTAGGTAAGTCTTTGTTGACTCTATCTAATCTTATTTTAGTGCTGTTTTTATTTAACAAATATATGCAAAAGCAAGATTTTAGTATTTTAGGTGTATTTTTAAGTATCTACGGGGTAATAGTTATATATTATTTTGGATATAAACTTATAAATTTAGGAGATGTTAAATGTTAGAATTTGGAATAGCTGTAGCTGTTATAGCTACATTCATAATGATAGCTGTAAAAATATATGAAACTAAGTATTCTCATACTTAGTAAGGAAGCTTGCTCGTTTTTCCCGTTCCCAACGTCCTCGTTGGAAACGCATACCTTAACCGCCAAAACAAGCATTATAAAACTTACGCAATGTCTTCAAGATTTGCTGAAATTACATTTTTTCACTATAATACTTGCAAAATTTAAGATACAAATCAAAAAAAATGATATTGTGTGTTGCAATCTTAAAATAACTAAAGGATTTAACCATGGCTTATGGAATTGCTTTTGATATAGATACGAACTGTTATAAAGATTTTATAAAAGAAAAATTTCCAGAGCTTGATGAGATAGAAGCCTTAAAAAAAGCAACTTCAAGATTAACAAATGTGCATAAAGAGATAGAAGATGCTATGTATAGAGCAGGATTTATTAGACTTCAAGGTTCGGTATATAGAACTGAAGAGAAGGATGACATAGATTCTATATTTGATGCTGTTGATGAGCTATCTACTATAGAGGGCTTAAAAGAGTGTGTCAAAAGTGTACACGGCTTTAGAATGGATGGCTGGTCAGACATTAAAAAAAGGATTTAGCAACACTACCAAATCTTTACTCGTTCCCAACGTCCTCGTTGGAAACGCATACTCCAACAAAACAACCCAGACTTTTCACAACCATATAAGCGACGAAAAACAAGCATTATCAAACTTATGCTATAATCAACTAATTTCACCACAAGGAAAAGAGTATGAAAAGAAGAGTCCAGAGAAAAGCTTTTACCATGATAGAACTTGTCTTTGTTATCGTTGTGCTTGGTATTTTAGCAGGTATTGCTGTTCCAAAATTGGCTGCAACTCGTGATGATGCGGAGGTGGCAAAAATCCGTTCTGATGTAAGTTCCATTCGTAGTGCCATTATAAGTGAGAGGCAGATAAGACTTCTCAAAGGGCAGAGTAATTATATAACACGACTTGATAAAGGTGTTGCTACCAATGCGGCTGATGTGGCTCTTTTTGATGGTAATGGCTCTGTCGTTTTATTGCAATATCCGATATTTACGACAAAAGAATCGAGCGACAAGCCTACTTCAGGGCATTGGATTAAAAAAGGGGCAAATCAGTATATTGTGAATGTAGGTGGAGCTCTAGTGGATTTTAATTATACTGCAAGTAGTGGTACATTTAGTTGTGGAGCAAGCCCTGAGTGTATCTCTCTGCTTCGATAAAACCATTGTGAAAAGAGAGCTTATATTTTCAATATAATGAAGCCGATGCACTACTACTCCATCGCCCTTTTGGCTTCTCCTTTGGAGCCTTTAACATACCACTCACTCAAGCCAATTAAACTACTAAGACTCGTACAGATTCCTCTAAAAAGCACTCTTAAAAGAGGCCTTGTTTTAAAAGAGCTAGAAAAACCCTCTTATGAGACGCAAGAGATTGCAGAGTTGTCAGACCTTCTCTTTTCACAAGAGCAAGTTGTAATAGCAAAGTTTATTGCCAATTATTATTTCTCTTCTTTAGGGGAGGCTTTGGCACTTTTTACTCCATTTGATAAGACGCTTACATGTAAAGAAAAGAGCTTGGAGTGCAAAAAAGAGATACTCCTCTCAAAGCCACAGATGGAGGCACTCGCTTTTATAAAAAAACATCCCATCTCTCTGCTTTTTGGTGACACAGGTTCGGGAAAAACAGAGATATATATGAGTTATTTTTATGCTCTTACAAATAAGGGAGGCAGAGCTCTGTTTTTGCTTCCTGAAATCTCTCTCACACCTCAAATGCAGATGCGTTTTGAGGAGCATTTTGGCTCTTCTTTTGTCTTGTGGCACTCTAAAATGACAAAAAAACAAAAAGAGAAGAGCTTAGAGAAGATTAGAAGTGGTGAGGCTATGATTATCGCTGGGCCACGCTCAGCTCTTTTTTTGCCTATAGAAAATTTAGCCATTATTGTCGTAGATGAGGAGCATGATGATAGTTACAAATCCTCATCACGCCCACGATATCACGCGCGTGATGTGGCGATATATATGGGAAATAAATTGGGTATTCCCGTGGTTTTGGGTAGTGCTACGCCCTCTTTGAGCTCTTATGTGAAATTTCCTCATTTTCGGCTTAAAGGAGGTTTTTACAAGAGTCAAAAAGAGTTTTTTTATGAACCTAGACGAGAAGAACTTTCACCGCTTTTTGATAAGGTGGTGAGAGAAAACTGTGAGCAAAAACGCCAAGGCATCTTGTTTATTCCCACACGGGCAAATTTTAAATATATGATCTGCGATAGTTGTGGTTATACTTTGGAGTGTCCATTTTGCTCTGTGGGAATGAGCTTACATGTAAAGAGTAATGCGCTTAAATGTCACTACTGTAACTATATGGAACCCATACCAAAAATCTGTCCAAAATGCCACTCTGGCATGTTGGAAAATTCTCGTTTAGGCACGGCAGAGGCGATGGAGTATTTTCAAAAAAACCAGCCAGAGTTAAGAGTTTTGCAGTTTGACCGTGACACAATTACAACGCAAAACAAGCTCAAAAAAGCACTCAAATCTTTTAATGATGGCGAGGTAGATTTGCTTGTCGGTACGCAGATGCTCTCTAAGGGGCATGACTATCATGATGTGACACTAGCGCTTATTATGGGCTTAGACAATATGTTACAACTGCCTGATTACAGAGCTCGTGAAAAGACTTTAGCATTGCTTATTCAGATAGCAGGGCGTGCAGGAAGAAGAGATAATGCAAAAGTTATTGTGCAGAGTTTTCATCAGCATTTTTTTAGCAGATATGTAGAAGATTTTGACAGCTTTTTAGAAGATGAAAAAAAAGTCCGCCTCAACCTTTATCCACCCTATAAAAAATTGGCACGCATTCTTTTTGCACATGCTAAAAAAGACAAAGCCCAAGAGGCGATGCATACAATGCTAGAGAAGATACGCCAATACAGCGAGGTAGAGATAGTAGGATCAGGTGCTTCAGCCATAGAGCGCATCGCGAACAAGTACCGATTTCAGATTTTACTGCGCGCCGATAAAAGCACCTCCTTGCTTCGAGTGATACAAGCGAGTAAAAATCCTTTGGCGCAAGTGGATATGGATCCTGTAGAATTTAGTTGATATGGTATAATGGCTTATGGGAAAGCTTGATGAAGTGAAAGAGACACTAAACAGCTTAAGAGCTTATTTTGGTGTTAGTGTTCTTATGATTATAACGGTTGCTGGTAGCATTGTGAAATCGTATAGAGAAGGTATTTACGATATCTTTTTCTATTCAGGAATGATTGTTATTGTTCTGTTGTCAGTTTTTATGACTGTGCTGATGAAAAAAATAAAGTTAAAAACAAAAGAGATAGGAAAATTATAATATGGAAACTGTAGCTATTGTACTTACGTTGCTTGTATTTATCGGGTCATTGTCTTATGTGACATATGAGCTTGTGACAGATTGATGATTACACGATACCCAACAAAAAAGATATATGTCGGCGATGTTGCCATTGGTGGAGATGCGCCTATCTCTGTGCAGTCTATGACCTATTCTAAAACTCATGACATACAAGAGACGCTAGAGCAGATTAAGAGATTGCACTTTGTGGGGTGCGATATTGTGAGGGTTGCTGTGCCAAAGATGGAAGATGCCCTTGCACTCAAAGAGATAAAGTCTCAGATATCTATTCCGCTTATTGCTGATATTCACTTTGATTATAAACTTGCACTCATTGCGGCGCAGAGTGTGGACTGTATCCGTTTCAACCCTGGAAATATTGGTGAAAAATCGCGTATCAAAGAGATAGTCAAAGCTTGCGAGGAGCGCTCTATCCCTATTCGTATCGGTGTGAATGCAGGCAGTTTAGAGAAAGAGTTTGAGGATAGATACGGGGCAACTGCCGAGGGCATGGTGGCAAGTGCTGAGTATAATATAAAATTTTTAGAAGATTTAGGCTTTGAAGATATCAAAGTCTCACTCAAGGCAAGTGATGTGGAGCGAACAGTAGAGGCATACAGAATGCTTCGTCCAAAAAACAACTATCCTTTCCATTTAGGCGTTACCGAAGCAGGGACTATTTTTCATGCAACTGTCAAAAGTGCCATAGGCTTAGGCGCTCTTTTGCTTGATGGCATAGGCGATACAATGCGTGTCAGTATCACAGGAGAGTTAGAAGAAGAGATAAGAGTAGGACGCGCCATCTTAAAAGATAGTGGCGTCGCAAAAGAGGGGCTTAATATCATCTCTTGTCCTACATGTGGACGCATAGAAGCCGACCTTGTAAAAGCAGTCGCTGAGGTAGAAGAGCGGACAAAACATATCAAAGCACCACTAGATGTCTCTGTTATGGGCTGTGTTGTCAATGCCATAGGAGAAGCAAAACATGCTGATGTAGCCATTGCCTATGGTAAAGGCAAAGGCTTAGTAATGCTCAAAGGCGAAGTAGTTGCCAACCTTGATGAAAAAGATCTTGTCGATAGATTTGTTTTAGAGGTTGAGAAGATGGCTAAGGAAGTTCAATAGCTATGGAAGAAAACCTCTATAACCTCGCTTTTGAGCGTTCTATTTTAAGCTCTATCATCTTTGAGCCTTCTCAATTTGATGATTTTGAGATGGTTTTGAAGGTGGAGGATTTTTATCTTGCGGCGCATCAGGATATCTATAAGGCTATCACAACTTTGGTTCGTGAAGATAAGCCTATAGATGAGGAGTTTTTAAAAAAAGAGCTTTCGCGTGAGAAGAAATTTGATGAAAAAATTATGCTTGAAATTCTCTCAGCAAATCCAATCTCCAACACCCATGCCTATATACTCGAAGTCAAAGATAAGGCTCTTAAACGCCATTTATTGACTCTAACCACAGAGATAAAACGAGTCACAGTCGAAGAGGAGTTGCCAAGTGAAGAGGTGATAGATATCGTAGAGAAAAAACTCTATGAAATCACCCAAGATAACCAAAGTGCCGACTTCTTAGATGCGCCTACTATTACAGATGCAACACTTGCGTATATCCAAGAGATGAAAGCACGAGGCGATAGCGTTCTTGTAGGAGTCGATACGGGATTTGCAGAACTTAACCGCATGACAACGGGCTTTGGTAAGGGTGATTTGGTTATTTTAGCAGCGCGGCCAGCGATGGGAAAGACCTCTTTCGCCTTAAATATGGTACAAAACCTGTTAGATATTGGTAAAGGTGTCGCCTTTTTCTCTCTTGAGATGCCAGCAGAGCAGCTGATGTTGCGGCTTTTGAGTATTAAAACCTCTATCTATTTGACAAAGCTTCGTTTGGGTGACTTGGATGAGCGCGATGAAAAGCGTCTCAAAGATGCTATAACGCAGATGCGTAACTCTAAGCTTTTTGTGGATGATCAAGGCTCAGTCAATATTAATCAGCTTCGTTCACGTCTGCGAAAACTCAAATCAAAACATCCTGAAATTGAGATGTGCGTGATAGATTATTTACAGATTATGAGCGGAACGGGTGGTAAGGATAGACACTTAGAGGTGAGTGAAATCTCTCGTGGTTTAAAGATGTTGGCTCGTGAACTAGAGATGCCCATAGTTGCCCTTTCACAGCTTAATCGTGGGCTTGAATCCCGTCATGATAAGCGTCCAATGCTTAGTGATATTCGTGAATCTGGCTCTATCGAGCAAGATGCAGATATTATTTTGTTTGTGTATAGAGATGATGTCTATCTCTACAAAGAGGAGAAAGAGCGCGAAAAAGCGGCTATCGCGGAGGGAAAAGAGTTTGTTGGCTCTTATGTGGAAAAAGAGGAAGAGGATGCGGAGATTATCATCGGAAAACAGCGTAATGGTCCGACGGGGCATGTGAAGCTTGTTTTTCAGAAAAAATTAACACGCTTTGTGGATACTCCTAGTTTTGGTGGAGTTGAGATCTCCTATGAAAATATAGACACAAAATCTGCAAATATGCAAATCGATGAAAATCCACCAAATGTCTCAATGCCGATTATCTAAATGTCCTTAGAGCGTGTTGGGCTTTTTGATACACGCTCCTTTATTATCTTTCTCTTGGCAGTTTCTGCTCTAGCTTTAGTCTCACTCTCGTTTGAATATTATCAATATCGTACATTGAAAACTTTTGATGATGCGCAGATAGAGGTACGCGTTTTGAACCACTATGTAAAAACAAAAAATAAGAAAACTTATAGTGTTTTAAAGCTCTATTTTCAGGGAAAAACACTCTATACTACAGGCTCGAAAGATCTGAAAAACCTTCGAGGTCGAACACTCTTGATTCGTATCTGGACAAAAAAGATAAGTTTTTTAGATTACCTCAAAGGCTTTTATATCCATAGCGTTCTCTTACATGTAAAGCCTCAATTAGCCAATAATGAAAAAGTGAGTCGTTTTATAGCCTCACAACATAAAGATATTTTACTCCAAGAGCTTTTTGGAGCGCTTTTTACTGCCTCACCTATAAGCCCTCAGTTGCGAGAGAAACTCTCAGTTTCGGGAGCATCGCATCTGCTTGCCATTAGCGGTTTTCATCTTGGAATTTTATCGCTTCTCTTGCTTGGCGTATTGAGTTTCCCGTACCGCTTTTTGCAAGAACGCTACTTTCCTTATCGCCATCGCCACCGTGATCTGTTTCTTATAACTGCTTCGCTACTATTTTTATATCTTCTGTTTTTAGGTTCGATACCTTCACTCTTGCGCGCCTTTATGATGATGCTAGTGGGCTATGTTTTGTACGATCGTCATATTGAAGTTATCTCTATGCAAAACTTGGGTGTCAGTGTATTGTTGCTTCTTGCTTTATGGCCTGCTTTGCTCTTTTCATTTGCTTTTTGGCTTTCGGTAAGTGGGGTGTTTTATATATTTGTGTTTTTGCAATATTTTGATATGCTCAAAAAATACCAACTTCTCTTTTTGATAGCTATCTGGGTCTATATGATGATGTTGCCAATTTCACTCTATTTCTTCCAAGTTTTCTCTCTGTGGCATCCGCTCTCTATTGTGTGGAGCATACTGTTTATGCCTTTTTATGTGATATCTCTTGGCTTACATGTAATAGGATTTGGCGGTCTGTTTGATGGCTTGCTTTTATCAACGCTAGAAGATATACAAGGCAAAACTGTCTCTATTAGTTTGAGTGTTTTAGCCTTACATGTAAGCCTATCACTCTTGGCTGTTTTCTCTAAGAGAGCACTGCTTTTGAGCATCATCAGTGCCATTTCTATCGCAATATTTGCAATCAACAAGGTAGCATAATTTTAACCCATAGATGAAGATAATCCACGAAACATAAATCCATAAAAGAAAAAAGAGCAGAGCTGAAAATGAACCGTATATGGTTGCATAGCTTTTATTCATCATCACATAAGAGATAAATCCACCCTTGGCAATATTCCAGATAAAGGCGATAATCAAAGAGCTGATAAATGCTGCCTTTGTCGCAGTTCCCTCAACGGAAGCAATTTTAAAGACAAGAAAAAAGAGCCCCCAAATGATAAAGTAGGGCAAGAGCGCCATAAGATTAATCCAGCCACTTATTATCTCGCTAGAGCTTAGGAGTGTATTTACCTTAGCAGAGATTAAAAAAGAGGCGATAAGCGCCATAGGCGTGAGAGTAAGGAGTGTCCAGTAAGTTGTGATGGATTCCCAAATGGTACGCTGACGGGTTTTGAAAATTTTACTGACGATATACTCAAAGTTTTGAAAAAAGAGCAAGGCTGCGATGATAACCATAATTAAGCCAATAGCCCCGAGTTTTCCTGAATTGGCTAAAAAATTATCCAGATGTGCGGTAACACTCTCAGACTGTACGGGGATGAGACTATTGAAGATAAAGCTTTTTATTGTCTCATAATGCTCTTGAAAACTTGGCAATGAAGTAAAAATACTCAGCGTAATAAGTAAAAGAGGCACAATAGTAAAAATCGTATAATAACTTAAGCTCGCGGCATAGAGTGTAAGCTCCTTATCTACCATAAGTGCAATATAATATTTTGCTTGTTGGTAGAGTGCCTTGGCATTCATCTTAGCGAAGCTCCATATGGCTTAAATGCCCATATATCACTGTTTACCTTTAATGTCAAAATCATCCAATAGCTCAGTAGAGTTGTTATCGTTGGATTTAATATAGTTGTATAATTTTAAACTTTTTGGATTGTTTTTTGCTAAAAGTTTCATATAATATGGATCATAATTTTTAAGCTTATTACTGCCCTCGCCAAACCAATCTGCTTCAATATTTTCAACACGAGAATAAAAAGGAAGCTCTTGCTCTTTTAGCTCCATGGGCGTAGCTGTGATTTGCAAAAGCGTAAGACTTTTGCAGTCAATAGTAAAAAGTGTCTGATCACTATAGAGATAAAGGAGTCCTAATGAAGCTATGGCGCAATATTCTTGTATATCTTCAGCCAAAGGCGTAGGATGCCCTATATAAGACAAAAATGCAGCGAAACTATCAGGGTGAACCCAATCGATAGTGTGAATACGAGAGGTGATATCGTAATAGATTGTCTCACTTGGCGCAATGAGAAATGCTCTCTCGTAAGCAAAAGCTAAAACTGCTATATCACCTTTTTGTGGTGTCCATTTCCCATTAGGCAAAGAATTTTGTCTGAGACCATCATACTCACTTAAAGTAAGCGTTGCCTCTTGAGCCTCTTTATTAAAAGAGCTTACTACCGCATTAGCAATAATCGCACTATGTTTCTCGGTAAAATAATGGACGATAAAGCCACTCACTCCAACATCAATAGCTTTAATATGTATAATAGCTTGCTTATCTTGCACACGAAGAAGTGGTGTTTCAATAGCACTAGCAAAAAGAAAAAATGGTATAAAAAGAAAAAAGATATGTCTCACTGAGTACCTTACATGTAAAATAATAGAGAGATTATACACTTTGGTAAGTAAAAATTTGCTACCCTTTCACAAATAAATTGCAATCAGAGATATATTATGAAATATTTTTTACTTCTTTTACTCCATTTAAGCCTTTTTGCTGCCACGGTTGAATATGAACGCTGGCCAAAGGGTGAAACTTTTTTAACTTTTTTAGAACATGAAAAATTACCACAAGCAACTTATTACGATTTAGATAAAGAAGATCAGAAGCTAACAGAAGAGATTCGCTCGGGTTTTAATTATCAAGTTTTACGCGATGATAATGGTTCACTGACTCAGGCTCTGATTCTTGTTAATGATGAACTACAACTACACCTTACATGTAAGAGTATGAAAGAGTGTGATGTAAGAGCGATTCCGATTATAAGCACTACAAAACGTGAAGCTTTTATGCTAAAAATTGAAAACTCACCTTATTATGACATTCAAAAAGCGACAGGTTCTAAGTCTTTGGCACAGATTTTTGTTAATGGCTTTAAAAACTCTCTCAATTTTAGACGAGATTTGCGTAAGGGTGATAAGTTGGTGATGATATATGATCAAAAATACCGCTTTGGAAAACCTTTCTCTATGCCGACACTGCAAGTTGCTATGATAGAGATGCGAGGCAAAAAGCACTCTATTTATCTCAATAGTGATGAGCGTTACTATGATGAAAAAGGCAGACAAGTAGAGGGATTTTTACTTGCGCGTCCTGTGAAAAATGCACGAATTAGCTCTAAATTCACCAAGCGACGCTATCATCCAATTTTAAAACGATACCGTGCTCACTTAGGAATTGACTATGCTGCGAGACGAGGTACGCCTATTATGGCAGCAGGAAGTGGCAAGGTTATCTTTGCAGGACGGACTCGTGGCTATGGAAATCTAACTAAAATTCGCCATAGTGATGGCTATGTGACACTCTATGCACATCAAAAATCATTTCGTCGGGGCATTAAAAGAGGCAAGTATGTTAAGCAGGGACAGATTATCGGCTATGTTGGCACAACGGGACTCTCAACAGGTCCACACTTGCATTTTGGACTCTATAAAAATGGTCGCGCTATCAATCCTGCTCGTGTGGTTCGGGTGACGACAAAGAAACTTAGTGGTAAGGCTCGTAAAGCATTTTTAAAAATCAAAAAAGATCTTGATGCGCAAGTCGCCTTCCATGTAAAGGCACAGACTAAGGCAAAGCGTATGGATGATTATCAATATATCTACTATTTAGACCGTGAAGAAGAGAAAAAAGAGGCTACGCAATGAAACATTACCAAGAGATGCAACACGCATTTGAGCTTTTCTTAGAAGATGGAGAGGCAAATGAACTGCATGCGAGTGAGATTGCTTATCTTGTTCGCAAGTTGCGAAAAAAAGATCCCGAAGCCTTTCTTGAAACACTAGATAAAATTCCTAAAGATATACTTGGAGATGTTTTACTTGAGTTGCCAGAAGGTGCTAAAGATGCAGCTATTGAGTATCTCTCTTCACATGATTTGGCTGAGGCTATTGATGAGCTAGAGTCTGATGATGCGACGGACTTGGTACAAGATATTGAAGATGTTGATGAGGCAAAATCAGTAGAAGTTTTTGAAAAACTTGATGAGGATGATCAAGAAGATATTGATAAGCTTCGCCGTTATGAAGAGGATCAAGCGGGTGCTTGGATGCAGACAGAGCTTTTTGATGCGGTGATGGATGAGACTATTCAAAGCTCAGTTGACCGTCTTCGTCAGCTAAAATTAGAAGGTGAACTCGAAAATATTCATCAAGTATTTATCATAAACGACCATCACAGACTTATCGCGACCTTAGCGCTAGAAGATCTGATAATTTATGATTTTTCAAAAACATATAGAGATATTTTAGAGACAAAAGAGTTTCGCGCTATTGAAGCAACTGAGGATATAGAAGTTGTTGCAAAGATGTTTGAACAGTTTGACTTGGCTGTTTTACCTGTGCTTGATTGGCAAGGCAAGCTTGTTGGACGTATCACCTCAGATGATATTTATGATGTTATCGAAGAGCGTGCAACGGAGCAGATTTATAACTTGGCTGGGGTTGATGATGATGCGGAGCAAGAAGATGATTTATTGGGTGTTTTTAAAAAACGCTCACTATGGCTTTTTTTAAATCTTATAACGGCAGTTTTGGCATCTTTAGTTATTGCTATGTTTGATGATACTCTTGCGGCATTTATTCCCTTGGCTATCTTAATGCCCATTGTCGCTTCCATGGGTGGTAATGCAGGCACGCAGTCACTAACGGTCATGGTTCGCCGTCTAGCTCTTGGTGATATTGATAGCGAAAATGCTCGTCACGCGGTCAGTAAAGAGATTATTGTTTCTATTTTTAATGGTCTGCTTTTTGCTGTTATTATGGGTGTTGTTACCTACTTTTGGTTCTCAAATATCACCTTGGGCTTTGTGATAGCCGCAGCGATGGTTATCAATCTTTTTATAGCAGGAAGTTTTGGTGCAGGTATTCCTCTTGTGCTAAAGCGTCTTAATATCGACCCAGCAGTAGGCTCGACAGTACTCTTGACTACCGCTACGGATGTTTTTGGATTTTTAAGTTTTTTGGGTCTGGCAAAGATTTTTTTAATCTAAATTAAATTATGCTAAAATTTCATTTATGAAATGGCTAAGAAAATATTTTAGTATTGTTTTTGTTGTAGCAACACTTTTGAGTGTTTTGCACCATCATGATGATATTGAAGTGCATAATGATTGTCAGATATGTGTTGTTCAGTCAAACATAGTTAATGGTGATATACCTGAGACAGTTGAATATTTTACAGACTTACAGTTAAAATCTGAAGCAATTTTAGCATTTTTTGAAGATCTCTATTCTCGTCAAAACTTCATCAAACTTCAAGCAAGAGCGCCTCCTCGTATCTCCTAATTTTATAAGAAAACTACTACAAAATTGGAGAAAACAGTGAAAAAAACCTTAAGTTTATCACTGCTACTATCTTCACTGCTCTACAGTGATTCGGAGTTGAGTGAGATAAAAGAGCGGTTACAACAGCAAGATATAAAGATACAAGCCTTAGAAAAAGTTGCGCAAGAGCGCTCAAGCGTAAATCAATCAGCCAGTTTTTCACAAAATGCCTACCTACCAGATATGGCACTGATACTCAATATGTCAGCGGTAAGCAGAGATGTGAAAAATTCCGAATATGAGACTTATAGTATTCCTGGTTTTATACAGACAGGTGATGCGGCTATCCCTTTCAATAAAGAGAGAGGTTTTAATCTCAACTACGCAGAATTTGCTATACGCTCAAGTGTCGATCCTTATTTTGAGGTCTTTGCAAATTTTCATCTGCATCCTAATGAGTTTGAGATTGGAGAAGCGTTTGTACAGACAAGAGCGCTTCCTTATGCTCTTTTTTTAAAGGCTGGAAAATTTAAGAGTAGTTTTGGACGTATCAATTCCAAGCACCAACACTCTTGGAATTTTGATATGCAACCTGTCATCTACGAAGCACTTTTTGGACCTGATGCGATTAGCGATCCAGGTGTACAGTTGCAATATCTCTTTCCCACAGATACTTATATTATGGCTGGAGTAGAAGCTATGCAAGGCTCAAATGAGAGAAGTTTTGGTGATACAGAGGAGAACAATCTTTACATAGGCTATCTTAAAAGCAGCGTAGATATAACAGATGAATTCTCTTTTTTAGGGGGTCTTAGTATAGCGCACGGAAAAAATACAACAGCAAATACAACAGATGTGTATGGCGCTGATATTACACTTCGCCAACAGTTAGATAGTTACAGCTCTTTGGTGCTACAAGCAGAGTATCTTGATAGAAATAAAGATTTAGGAGATACGACTGATAAGCAAGCAGGTCTTTACGCCGAACTAGTGTATAAGGTCAATAAAAACTATAGCGCAGGAGTGCGTTATGATGCTATTACAAAAAATGAGACAAACTTGTCTCCTGATATAGATTGTGATAATCTTCAAAGATATGGTGCAATGCTAGAGTATAAACCTTTTGAATTTTCACGCTTGCGTCTGCAATATTCTTACGATCAGACAAAAATTATCAACGGTGAGAGAAGAGATATCAATGAAGTCATCCTCTCTTTAAATATAGCAGCAGGCGCACATGGCGCTCACTCATACTAGGAGATTGATATGAAAAGTTTTTTACTTATAATGCTACTCGCTTCACTTGGATTTGCAAGTGTTAAAGTTGAAGCAACGTACGCAAGTCTAGGCGCTATTGCTAAAAAAGTTGGTGGGGATTTGGTGAGTGTGCATGTTTTGGCAAGTTCTCAGTATGACCCGCACTTTATTGTGCCAAAACCCTCGCTACTCTCTAAGCTACGCAGAGCAGATTTGTTGATTATCAATGGCGGAGGCTTAGAGCTTGGTTGGTTACCACCGCTTATGAGAAGTGCCAACAACGGCAAAATTCAAGTGGGAGCAGAAGGATTTTTGGATATCTCTCACTTTGTAGCTATGATTGATAAGCCAAACTCAGTCTCTCGTGCCTTTGGTGATATTCATGCAGAGGGAAATCCTCACTATATATTAGACCCTTATAATGTTCTCATTATCGCGAAGGCTGTAGCGCAAAAACTCTCACAATTAGATAGTCAAAATATGCAAACATACAAGAAAAACCTAGCAAACTTTACACGAGAGTGGCACATATATCTAAAAGACTTAGATAAAAATATGCTTACATGTAAAGATAAAAAAGTGATTCAGTATCATGAACTTTTTAACTACTTTTTAAAGCGTTACGGTATAAAAAGTTATGCAACCATAGAGCCGCTTCCTGGGATTTCACCAAGTTCTAAGCATACTTTGAAGCTTATTAATCTTATGAGAGAACAGAAGATTGATATGATTTTACAAGATGTTTATCATGAGAAAAAAACAGCTCACTTTATCGCTTCAAAAACAGATGCGAAAGTGAAAATTATTCCTCATGATGTGGGTGCGGCAAAAGGGAGTGAGACTTTAGAAGATTTTTACAATATGATAGCACAGAGAATATGTCACTAATAGAGCTTTTATGGCCAGCCTTTGTCTTAGCGATAGCTTTGGTGCTTGTGCATATCATTTTTGGGCTTGAGATAATTCGTCGTGGTGTGATTTTTACTGATTTGGCTATTGGGCAGATTGCGGCTATCGGTATGGCGATAAGTATCGCTTTTTTAGAGGGAGCTTA
>CAMZLS010000066.1 GCA_947311765.1 uncultured Helicobacteraceae bacterium | reverse complement strand
TTGATAATGGCCGTCATGGTGCAGATACCTATCTTGTGGCAAATCTTCTGCTTTCAAAAGAGAAGGACTTTACAGCAAACGCCTTAGAGTATTTTGGAGCAAAACAACGAGGAAATAGCTCTATACTTCCAGATTTAATTCACAAAGAAGATATTGTGAAGCGATTTGAAGATCTGAAAAAGAGTCGCGCGAAGGTCTCTTCTAAGCGAGATATCTATTTTATGCTGCATCGCGATATGCTACTTACTTTTAAAACCTTAGAAGATTTCGCTTACAATGATCTGAAAACTGGTAAAAAAACGCAAGAAAATTCGCAGCTGTATATCTCAAGCCTGCTGCGACCTTATTCTAAAAAAAGTCCTATGGTTTATGGAGATACCTTTGATTTTGATTTAAGAAATGGAATGATAAAAGGTCACGACGGAGCAAGCACGCAGATACAAGGGGTGATAATTGTTGAAAAAAACAAGGTAGTAGCAGCAAAACGCTACAATCCACGCTCGCCTATGACTTTGATTATTTATAACAAAACAAAGGCTATCTATCTCGACTACAGAGCTCTAAATAGCTTTTTAATTAAAGCTTTATTGTTTGATCAGTATGATAAAAGCCGTTTTACAAAAGTGGCTGAGAGTGAGACTTTTAAGATTTTGAAGTTGAAGTAGTCACTTCGCCCCACGCCTCGTCGCAAGTACAACAAAAGTCTTTAAAAAGATGATAGAATCAAGCCAGAGCGACCAGTTTTGAATGTACCAAACATCAAGATTGACACGCTCAAAGAAATCAAGATCATTTCGTCCACTAATCTGCCACAGTCCAGTAAGCCCAGGTCTTACATGTAAGATAGTCTCTAAACCCCGTCCAATCTTCTCTCTCTCTTTTATCATATAGGGACGGGGCCCGATGAGGTTCATCTCAAAGCGTAAAACATTGATGATTTGTGGGAGTTCATCTAGTGAGAGTTTGCGCAGGTATTTTCCTGCTCTTGTGATGCGGGGGTCGTTTTCGTATTTGTGATATTTTGCATAATTTTCAATCTCTTGGGGGTGACTTTGAAGATACGCCTCTAAGAGATGCTCGCTATCATTATGCATAGTGCGAAATTTATAACATTCAAAAATTTTCCCATCACGACCAAGACGTTTTTGCTTAAAGAATACAGACCCTTGTGAGTCTAGTTTTATGAGAAGTGAAATGATGACAAGCACTATCAAAATAAAAGGTGCAAGTATCAGTATCATCAAAAACTCAGCACTTTTTTTGATAAAGATATTTTTAGGGATAAAGAGTTGGTTTTGGATATTGATAAAACTCATTCTCCCGATGCGCAGATCGATAATCTCTGCATTTGCAAAGCTGATATTGTGCAAAAAGGGGATGATGATGACCTCTTTTACTTCTCGTTTATAACGATGAATAAGCTTCTCTAGCTTTTCAATACTCATGCTCTTTGTAGCAATAAAGACGATAGCTGCTTTTTTTATCTGCGAGACACTACGATAACCAAGGTACCAGTTAATACTAAGATCTTTTTTGAGTCTCTCAACCTGATCTTCATTACCTACTAAAAAAGCGTTGATCTGCCATAAGCCTAGAGCATGGAGTATCTTCTTGCATGTAAGCCGACTTAAGGGGGTGATAAGTAAAAGATTAAAAAACATTAAGATGTAGAGTGTACGGGAAAACTCTTCGGTTGATTTGGTGATAAAGAGCGTCATAATCGTAGCGATAAGCAGTAAAAAAGCCGCAATATAACTTAGCCGCAACTCTTCCCAAAAATCATTTCTTTTACTATAGAGCCCCAAGGCAAAGTGAATAAAAATATATATAACAAATAAAATCCCAGAGAGATAAAAACGATCATAATCGCCTTGATAGCCATGAAAGAGTGCCGTATTTTCAAGATGCAACCTAGTGAGATGTCCAAGATAGAGGGCACTATAAAGTGCTAAAGAGTCAGTAAGGATTAAAAAGAGAGTGCTTGTAAATTTTCTCATTTGCTCTCTGTCTGTATCATATAGCCCGTGCCACTGACATTTTTTATCAGCTCTTCATCTGTTGCGGAGCGTATTCTAAACATTAAAGAGCGAAGTGTTTTGTCGTTGACTAACTCTTCCCAGACATGCATGGAAATCTGTTCATTAGAGATACTGATATCGGGTTGTGTGCACAAAAGGGCGATAAGTTTTAAGGCCTTGGGGCCTAGTTCAACCTCTTTGTTGTTTTTCAAGACACGGTTTTGTTTAGTGAGATAGATATAGCCATTTTTAAGATGGATTTTTTCTGGTATCTTCTCTTTTTTTGGGGTGGTGTCATGGCGTTTTGTGGCAAATCGTAAGGTTGCGATGATTTGAGCCTCGTTATAAGGCTTTGTAAGATAACCGATAGCATTTGCTTCTACTGCGTAATTCACCATCTCTTGGTCAGTATAGGCAGTTAGAAAGATGATTTTTGTCTCTATTGTTTGAGCAATACTGAGCGCTGCTTCTGCTCCACTGATGCTATCTTTGAGCATAATATCCATAAAAACAACATCAGGTTTTTTCTCGATACAGACTCGTATTGCTTCTGCGCCTGTATCTATGATATCTATAACATCTGCCCCATATTGCTCTAAAATCTCTTTGAGATACTCTGCGGCAATAAGCTCATCTTCTACAATAATAATATTAAGATTATCCATTTTTAAACTCGATTGTATAGTGCAAGCCTTGTGGGCTTGTGAGCGTTACGCTTCCATTGAGCTGTCTTGCAGCAAGGTGAATGAGCTTGAGACCCAAAGATTTGCTTTTGAGTAGCTCTTGAGGATTTTCAGATCCGATACCATCATCGCTGTAGATAAACAAGAAGTGATCTGCTTGATGCTCAAGTGCTATTGTTATATTGCCTTGCGAACTCTTAAAAGCGTATTTTATACTGTTAGTTAAGAGCTCATTAGCGATAATTCCTAGCTGTATCATCACATCCAGTGGCATCTGCTCATGGTGTGCGATAATACTAGCAGTGATTTTTTGATTTTTAGAGCACATACGCAGTTGCAAGTCGCACAGTTTACGCATATAGGCATAAAAATCTATATTTTCCAAGTCATCAGATTTATAAAGCATCTCATGCACCATCGCCATGGACTCTATGCGAAACTTACTTTTAAGAAGTTGCTCTTTTTCATCTTTATGGAGTGAATTTGCCTGCAATCCTATGATAGAAGCAATAACATTCAAGTTGTTTTTCACGCGGTGATGCACCTCGCTTAAGAGCATCTCTTTTTGTCTGTTAGAGCTGTCAAGCTCGCCAAATGTTCTTGCGATAGAGAAGTGATACAAAAGCCCAAAGATAAAGATAATAATCGCCGTGTAAGCAAGGTTGAAGAGTGCTTGAGGATTTTGCACGAGAGGATTGTTAGGATTATTTAAGTATTCGATATAGAGCAAAACAGCCATAATGATAAAAAGCACAACTTCTATAAAAAGAGAGTGCTTAAAAGAGATAAACAGAAGTGTTGTTAGCGGAAGCAAGAGAACAAAAACCACCGACATCGTAGCAAAATGGTTGATAAAAATCAGTGTAAAAAGCGCCGTAGAGATAACCATCAAAAAAAGATAAGCCGAGCGTTGAAGAAGCATAGAGTGGCGTAGATACCAGAGATTTGCTAGCAAGAAAGAGACTGTCGCGAACTCTATAACAGCATTTTCATACCGCTGGGCAAAAAAATCTATCCCCAAAGCGATAAGATTAACAATAATAATACTTACATGAAATCTATAAAGCACAACGAGCTTCGCATCGGCATGTTTTATATCAAGAAACAGCCGTGCTAGGAGCATGAATGATAAACTTATTTTACCTTGATATCTTTTTTCATTTTAGTAAAACTCTTCTCACCAATGCCTTTGACATTGATGATATCATGAGCATTTTTAAACTTACCATGCTTTTTTCTATAATCAACAATAGCAGTAGCGGTTTTTTCACCAACACCTTTTAGACTCATTAATTCAGCCTTGTCTGCCTTGTTGATATTAACCGATGCCATCAATGTGAATACCATCGCTATGATTAAAAGTAAGTGTTTCATTTTGTTTCCTCGTATAGAAATTGTAAATAATTATATGTTTTGCTGGCTGAATGTTTGCTTTATCTGTCTATTCTCGCATATATCGTTTACGTTTTTGTGGCTTGAGTTTTGTTAAATCAACAACTAAAAAACCATCTACGCAGTTATCAAAATCTCTATCTATCCCAAAATCCATAAACTGCACGCCATCATCTGTGCATAAGTCGCTATATTGTTTATAGAGAGTGGGAATAGCATAGCCCATGGACTGAAGCTCATTTTTTAAGATAAGCAGATCTTCTCTGTAATTCTTACATGTAAAGATGCTTTCAAAGTGCTCTCTTTGCGGTGCACTAATCTCATAGCTCTCAATATGGCTGACGCTCTTCTCTTTTGCTTGGAAATAATTCATATAAAAAAAGACTAAAAGAGCGACCGCCTGATCATTATAAGAGCGAGAGATGCTAACCGCTCCAAACATATAGCGGATTTGAGGGTTTGCTTTGAGATATGCGCCTATGCCTTGCCAGAGATAGTCTAGGGCTCTTGAGTTCCAATATTTTGGTTGCACAAAACTACGCCCTAGTTCTATTCCATCACTAAAATATTTATTAAAACTCTCTTCATATCTAAAAAGCGTAGAAGTGTAGAGCCCCTCAATATCTAGCATATCAATAATCTCACGCGCTTGAGCAATTCTGTATGAGCCGACTATCTCTAAATCCTTATCGTCCCATAAAACGATATGGTGGTAATAGTAGTCAAACTCATCTAGGTCACGCTTTTTCCCACTACCTTCTTTTACCTGCCTAAAGCTAATCTCACGAAGTCGTCCAATCTCTCTAAGCACTGGAGATTCTTCTTCGCTGCAGTAGAGTAAAATCTTCTTTCCATCACTTGTTTCACCTAGATTTTCAGCATTTTCAAGCTCATATTTTAGCTCTTGACGACTTTCAGCTAGGGCTATTTCGTTATGTGTTTTAAAAATGGCTCTGCGTTTTTTTGCAACACGATAAAAGTGTTTTCGCAGTAATTTAAGACGGTCATTCATGCTGAATGAAGTGATATTATAACTCTCATAAGGGATATTTTTTCCTATGCGAAAACCGATAGATTTATTTTTGTAAGCAAACATTTCATTTGGTAAGGTTGCTGTGGCGAGTGATTTATTTATCATGGAGAGGAGATAGAATTTTTTAGAGTTTTTCGCATCAATATATATTGGCAAGATAGGAGCTTGCATCTTCTGGGCAATTTTTAAAAATCCACTTCTCCATTTGGTGTCTTTAATACCGTTAGGACGTGCACGACTCACCTCACCAGAGGGAAAAATTACAACAACTTGCTCATTTTTTAAAGCATCATAAATAGCATTTACTGAATTTCTATCCATTTTTCCACGAATATTATCTACAGGAATTAAGACATCATTGATATTGTCAAATTGACTTAAAAAAGTAGAAGCAACAATCTTTATATCTTTACGGACGCTACTGATAACATGTATAAGTGCTAGGGCATCCAAAGCGCCAAGTGGATGGTTTGCAATGATAACGACTTTGCCATACGAGGGAATGCGCAAAAGCTCATTTGTATTAATCTGGATATCAAGGGAAAAATACTCCAATATCGCCTCTATAAAGCTAAAAGCATCTTTGTTTGCGTTTACTTGCAAGAAATTATTTATCTCATTTTCATGCAGAAGTTTTTTAAAAAGAGAGATAATACTTTGACGAACTAGAGCTGGATATTTGTGAAATGAGGGATAATTGTGGTCCACATAATTTTCTACTGAGATAGCCATGCTATGCAGCCATATAGATATCTACAAGTTCTTGAGCGATATATTCAAGTGAGATATCATCTTGAAGTAGGTATTCTTCGATGTATTCCCACTCGTCTTCAATCATAATAGTAGCATTGATGTGGTTTAAAGCGTAGTGATGAATTAGATACTTTTCTAGTTTATATGTAAATGTCGGCATAAGAATCCTTTTGGTATTTTTATGCTGACATTATCTACTAGTTTTGTCTCATAGGTGTTACTTACATGTAACATCACTATTACAAAAACTTCTCATACTTTTTATCAGTTAAAAGCTTTAAAAAACTTTCTAGCGCTTCTATTTCTGTCTCGTTTAGCGGCTCAAGAGTATCTAGTATTTCATGATTTATCGTTGCATTCACTTCTGGTTCCGCCCATGATTCACCTGTTTCTGGATTAATAGGCTCAGGGTTTCCTGCTCGATAATTAAAATACCGTATAACAGTTTTGAGTTCTTTGAAAATACCATTACTCATATAAGGTGAGGTTACTGCGACATTTCTTAGTGTTGGAACTTTAAATTTTCCATTATGTTGTTTATCTTTTAAGATAGCACCAAGCCCAAGATCTGTAGTATCTGTATTGCCATACTTGTAAAGGAGCGCTTTTGTATTTTTTGCGATACCGATATTTTCATATTTTGAGTTAGTAAAAGTTTCTATACTAGATTCAGTTTCAGAACTAGTTGTGTGGCATTTTCTACAGTGAGTTTTATCTGAGAAAAACAGTTTGTATCCAAGTTTCTCTTGTTCACTCATCTCATAGTGATCTATGTGATAATAAGGAAGCTTGCTTCTATCGTACTTAGAATCAAAAGGCGCGAATTCTTTGCTTTTTTCATACTTAGCAAGAGCATCTGCAAGTGCATCAAAAGCTTTCATTTCATCATTAAATATAGTCTCTGCATAAAGCTTTTGAAATTCACTTTTATAAGGACTATTTTGTATTCTATTTATTACTGTTGTGATATCTGGCATCATCATTTCTGCATGGTCTAATACAGGTCCTTTTGCTTGTTCTTTTTGGTTTTTAGCCCTTGAATCCCAAAATTGACCACCTATAAATTGGGTATCACTAATTTGTAGAAAATCAGGTATAAATTTTCCATAGGAGATAGTTGGCGCATTTCTGCCACCTAGTGTAACACCATCATCCCCAACAGAAAGTGCTCCATCAACTGGATTTGTATCAAATCTATCATCTATAAATGCACGCTCAGGATTATGACAAGAAGCACAAGAGAGCGTCTGATTTTTTGAAAGTATAGTATCATCAAAAAGTTTATCTCCAAGATTGGCTTTGAGAGCATATAGCTCATCCACTTCTTCTGAATATTTCTTCTGTTCGTCAAAATAGACTGCCATTACTCGTCTGTCTTCATCATTGAGTACGCCCTGCATAAATACCATAGCAGAGTTTGACAAGATCTCGTTTTCTATATCTACAGCTGTTATGCCAACTATATTTGGTGCAGTCGCTCCTTTGGCACCAGAACCATGACATGTTGCGCAGTGAAGATTAAAAAGTTTTTGCCCTTTTTGCACTTCTATTGGGTTATTAGATTTCTCTTCTGCTATCGTAGTGTTTTGATCTACTTTTGCATCTTTTTCTAGCGTAGTGTTTTGATCTACTTTCGTATCTTCTTCGGAACATCCAAGAAGAAAAAAAAGTAGCGCAATGATATATATATTTTTTTGCATTAATAATACCTTACTGGATTTTCTACACCTGTTTTCTGCTCTGCTTTAAGCTCTTTATGAACATTTTTTATAGGTTTAACATTAGCATCTCTTCCATAGATAAAACTCTGTTCATCTACAATGACTTTATATGCTTTATTCAAGAGTAGAGCTCTCTGTGGCGAAGGTAAGAGTAGATGACTTATATCTTGATGTAGAAGTTCAAGTTCAGCATTTTTTACTGTACCGTCTTTATTGAAAAACTGCTCTTTTACTTCAGTATTTCCACGAAATTCATCTCCTGCGCCATTTTCTTGTAGATAGAGGCTGTATTCATATCTGCCATCTGGCGTTTTTGGCTCTTTAATGTTTTTAAAACCCTTTTGGCTCCAGTGAAACCAACCGTCCCTAAAAGAGTCTTCTTCTAGTTTTCTTTGAAATACAAAAGTAGAGTCAGCTAAAGCTCCCAAAGAGGAGTGACACCCTATGCAGTTTAAATTCTCTTCATAACTTTGTGGTCGCAGTTCCCCATGCTCATCTTCTATAAAACCTTGATATCTCCAGCCGCTTTTATTGCTGATACCTCGCTCGGCATCGCCTATAAACTGTTCCAATCTATCTGGAAAATCATGTCTCCCTTTGAGTTCTTCTTCAATAAGGGCTTTGTGGTCGCTGTATGTTGCCCAGCCGACTTTTTTCCCATAGCGTAGCTCTTTCATTCTGCTAGACATTTTTATACTGTTGTTTGCATCAACATCGAGATAGCGTACTGAGTGCAAAAACTCTGTGCCAAGCGGATAAAGTCCTGCAGCAATCTTATAATTTTTCTTTTTTGCCAATCCAACATAGCTCATATGCTGGGCATTTTTTGGATTATATTCAAATTTTATCTGCTCTGCTGTGCCAAGTTGCCCATCTTTATCTAAATCAACACCATATTTTTTCTCATCTATTGCAAAAGAGAGAATACTTTTTTGTTTGATAAGTGCTTCGACAATAAGAAGATTGATTTTATAAGTTTCTAGATCAAAATGTCCCTCTCTGTCCATTCTAAAATCCATAGGAAGTCGTATTAAAACATCATCGCTAGAACCATTGGTAGGCCAAAAAGTTCCTAAAAATGGATAGTACGCGAAGGCTCTCCAACCCGTATAAGAACCCTTTGCGTCTTTGTCAAAGCCCTCATTATCAAAATTGTAAGCGCAATCAGGAATATATCCGTCCCACTTTTTATCTCCATCTATATCCCACTCTTTAGAAAGATTTTTTAATTTTCCTGCTAGGGATGTGTAGTTCTCTTTTTGGATATACTGTAAAATATCTGTATCACTGATTTTTGAAACCGCTTCACTTTTATCTTTAAATAGATTGCTCCAGTGGTTTTTTTTCAGATATTCTCTAAAACTGTACTCTTCTTGTAGATTCCAATCGACTATATAATTTGGCTCTTTTGCATCTATGTGACAGTTGAAACAGGGATTATGCACTTTTGCATTTTCGTCTTCTGTTTTTGTATAGCATTGGCTTGGAATATTTGGGGACTCATTAACTAATCGTTTTGATTTGATATCTACATGTAAGGGTTTGGATTCTGTGCTATCACCACATCCAAAAAGAGTAAGTGCAATGATAAAAAGGAGTGCAAGATCCATATGTCTTCCTTGTACAGAGAGCGAGAGTGCTCTCTTGAAAATTTATTTGATTACTGGAAACGGCCCGATATAACCTGTGTAAGCTTTTGCTTCATCAGGGTTTTGTAGTTTATCTCTGTCGCTCTCTCCAAATGGGTGTTGTACAACACTCATAAGATAGCCAAAGCCATTTATGTTTGGATAGTAGTATGGTGATGTAGTCTCAGAACCATACGGAGTTGTCTGAATGCGAGTCAATTTTTTATCGCTTAGATTGTATGCCCAAATCATATCATTTTGATGGTATGAGGTATCTTCACCGATGATAAGCGTATCTGCGTTTGGTATAAATGTAATATTATCTGGCATAGAGATACCATCAAGTGTACATGTGTTTCCAGCAGCATCTATATCCATAGGAACACCAGAGACTAAAGCACTCATTTTTGTTACATTGTAGCCATCAAGTTCCATTGCAAAGACAGTTCCACAGTGATTCCAAGGAAGTCGGATATCGTTCTTACCACCTTTATCGTATTTTGTCTCTGCCTTGCCTTGTTTATGGTTATCTTCCATCCCTTTTTCAACACGGCTGATTGATAAATACGCCTCATGATTTTGAGGATTGTATGTGATACCTTCCATTTTAGCAAACTCTGTTGTAGCACCTTTCATACCTGCAACTCTACCACTCTCAAGTCTTGAAGCTATTTTTTCCATACCGCTTTTAATTTGTAAACACTCATTTTTGCCTGCCCAGTTAGAAGCTAAGAAACCAGTTGGACAAGCGTTGCTAGCTGTTCTTGATGCAGTACTGAAGATATCTCCAAAAACATACTTTTTATCGAGTGCTGTTTTTATCTCTGCGTCAGTAGCATGACCTAAATCAACCCAGCTAATATCTGCGCTACCGCCATTTGCACTACTAGTCTGACTCCATTTTGCAGCGTAAAGTGTACCAGCAGAGAGATCTTTTGCCTTATCCGCTATAAATTTGTAAAATACACCATTTGTCCCATCATCAGAGAGATAAACAGTTTTACTATCAGGCATTACATAGGCTAATTCATGAGCAAATCTTCCTAGAGTGTAATGTTTTTTCACATCTACATCACCATTGGCGCTTGTAATTTTAAGTTCAGGAACCCAACCATAATCATAAGGATTGAGTGCTTTGAGGTCTCCTCCAACATAATCAGCCATAGGATCATAGTAAGAATTAATACTTCCACTATCTTTTACAGTGCTAGCATCTGGTGGATATTCTTCACTTCCTAGGTGCGTTCCCCATGGCGTAACTGAACCCGCACATGGAACCCATAGACCGTTAAAAGCTGTAAAATCAATATTTTTTGTCCATTTAGGTGTAAGCTTTCCTGAGTTTTTATCCTGATTGAGCTCTGTAACATACATAGCAGCAGGGCGAGTTTCAAAGTGAGAGATCATAAAAAGCTTATCACCATAAGGAAGCAAAGAAGCGAAGTCATTTGAGTTGCTTATCTTTTGTGAGCCATCTTTAGATATGATAGGTTTTCCATCTTTATCATAGATGAGACCATAAGTTCCTCCACCAGCAACTTGACCACTTCTAATAATAGTATTATAACCAATATCATGCTCTTTACCATTAATAGTAACCTTGCTTGAAGCTAGGATAGTTCTCTTTTGAGCATCTGTTGTAGGAATAGGTGCTTCCTCAAAAGATATCTTACTCATTGCAGCAGAACTAGAATCAGTTCCACACCCACTAAAGACAGTCGCAGCCAATACAAAGGCTGTTAACGCAGACATTTTAATCATTTTTTCTCCATTTGTTTTAAATAACAGTAGCATGATAATATGGGTTTATTACAGTTTGTTTTCTTGATTAAAACAGAATGGTTACTGTAATAATAGAAAAAATCTGTAATCAAAATGTAACCTTGCGGTGCATCTAAAGTAATATTTTTTTTCTATCATTCGGTTACAAAATTTAAGGAGAGTATCAATTATGATAACAAAAAATGTATCTATCATCACATTAAGTGGTTTAACAGCGGCGCTTTTAGCATTTTCAGGATGTGGTGGAGGAGATTCATCAAGTGGTACACCGAGCTCATCTAGTAGTTCTTCGGTTGCATCAAGCAGTTCGTCATCAGCTTCTTCTGTAGGTAATACAGTAACCCTCAAAGGCAACTTCGCAGGAATGACA
>CAMZLS010000065.1 GCA_947311765.1 uncultured Helicobacteraceae bacterium | reverse complement strand
TTAAAGCACCGTTATTCAGGCTACAATCTTGATTATATTGCAGGTATTGATGCTCGTGGCTTTATCTTTGGAGCGGCTTTAGCACAGATGCTTGGAATCGGGTTTGTGCCTATCCGCAAACAAGGGAAACTTCCCTTTACAACTGTTGCTGAGAAGTACTCACTAGAGTATGGCGTAGATGAGGTAGAAATCCACATAGATGCCTTTAGAGATACCACAAATGCTCGTGTTTTACTCATTGATGATTTAGTAGCAACAGGTGGAACTGCCTACGCTGCTGCTAACCTTATCAAAAAAACAGGTGCGCAGTGTGTGGAAGCATGTTTTATTTTAGGGCTTAACTTTCTTGATGGCGAGAAAAAACTCCAAGAACTTACACAAACTTATACAATTATAGGAATTGATTAATGTACATCCCCTCACCCTCAAAATTTGACCCAGATGAAGATGGGCATTTTGGAATCTTTGGAGGACGCTATGTTCCCGAAACCCTTATGCCTGCGCTTTTGGATCTGAAAAAAGAGTATGAAAAAATTCGTTTTGATAAAGATTTTTGGAGAGAGGTTGATTACTATTTGACTGATTATGTTGGTCGCCCCTCTCCACTCTATTTTGCAGAAAATATCTCCAAGGAGCTCGGTGCAAAAATCTACCTCAAGCGTGAAGATTTAAACCATACAGGCGCGCATAAAGTAAACAATGTGATCGCGCAAGGCTTGATGGCAAAACGGTTAGGTATGAAAAAAGTTATAGCCGAAACAGGCGCAGGTCAGCACGGTGTGGCAACGGCTACTATCTGCGCGCTTTTGGGCTTGGAGTGTGAGATATTTATGGGCGCAAAAGATGTTGATCGTCAAGAGTTAAATGTTTTTCGTATGAAACTTCTTGGCGCAAAGGTAAACTCTGTTGAGAGTGGTTCGTGCACGCTTAAAGATGCTATGAATGATGCACTTCGCCACTGGGTAACTCACGCTCGTGATACTTTTTATATCATAGGAACTGTCGCTGGTCCTCACCCCTACCCCATGATGGTTCGTGATTTTCAAGCCATAATCGGCTGTGAAGCGAGAAAGCAGATTTTAGAAAAAGAGCAACGACTGCCTGACGCGGTTATCGCCTGTATTGGTGGTGGCTCTAATGCCATTGGTGTTTTTCAGCACTTTTTAGAAGATGAAGAGGTTGAATGTATCGGCATTGAAGCTGGTGGGCTTGGGCTTGAAACAGATAAGCATGGCGCTTCATTGCAAAAAGGTCGCCCAGGTGTCTTACATGGTCAGATGTCATATCTACTCCAAGATGAAGATGGGCAGATTTTAGAGGCGCACTCTATCTCAGCAGGACTAGACTACCCCGGTATCGGTCCTGAACATGCTTTTCATAAAGATAATGACTCCATAAGCTATGACAATATCACTGATGATGAAGCCCTAGATGCCTTTGTGTGGCTCTCGCAAAAAGAGGGAATCATTCCTGCATTTGAAAGTTCTCATGCAGTTGCATACTTAAAGAAGATGAAAGATATAAAAGATAAACTCATAATTGTTAATCTATCTGGTCGTGGTGACAAAGATATGATTCAAGCCAAAGATATACTCCATTTTGATTAAAGAGAGCAGATGAAATTAATTTTAGAAAACAATATATACGCAAATGTCCATGCCGATTTTGGCATCAAATTTTTAACAAAAGAGAGACTTGAAGAGGATTCAAATAAGGAGCTTTTGCATAGTACAGGTTTTAAAGCCACGCAAGATGAGACTTGCCTATTGCTAGAGAGTAAAACTCTAGTCTGTGGTGTTGAAGAGTTAGAAGCAGATGCACTCAGAGCTGCTACAGCTACAGCCATAAGAGTTTTGATGAAACATACACATAAGCGCATTAAAATCAGTGCTTGTGGTATCAATAATATCAAAGCTATTACAGAGGGCTTAATTCTTGGTTCATACACTTTTGAGCGTTACAAATCAGAAGCAAAAGAGTGTGAAATAGCAGAAATTATGATCGCTTCTGAAACAAAAACGGGTGAATTAGCGGATTACGAAGCTATGAAAAACTTTTTTGAAGCGGCTAAAATCATCGCTACTGCAACAAATTTTACTCGTGACTTGGTAAACACTACGCCAGAAGATATCTATCCCGAAGCTATGGCAACAATAGCGAGAGATTTAGCAGAGCGCAATGAGCTTACATGTAAGGTTTTAGATGAAGAGACATTGCTTAAAGAAAATATGAACGCAATGCTAGCCGTAGGGCGTGCTTCTATCCATAAACCTCGTCTTATTCATCTTAGCTATAAGCCTGAAAATCCTTTACATGTAGTCTCTCTTGTAGGAAAAGGACTCACTTATGATAGTGGTGGACTGAGCCTTAAGGGGGCTACTTCTATGGTAACTATGAAAATGGATAAGGCAGGAGCATGTGCGGTGCTTGGTATGATGAAAGCAGTAAGTGAGCTTGGTCTTCCTATCGAAGTTCATGGCTTTTTAGGTGCTGCGGAAAATATGGTAGATGCAAACTCTTACAAGCCTGATGATGTTTTAAAATCAAAAAATGGAAAAACAATAGAAGTGCGCAATACTGATGCTGAGGGACGCTTAGTTTTAGCCGATGTTCTCGCCTATGCGCAACAAGAGGTCAAGGCTGATTATCTCTTTGACTACGCAACGCTTACGGGTGCTTGCATGGTAGCTCTTGGGCCATATACAACGGGAGTTATGGGACACTCTCATAAACTCAAACATGATTTTTCACGCGCTGCTAGTAAAAGTGGTGAACTTATCGGTACGCTTCCATTTAACAATCATCTCAAAAAACTTATCAAAAGTGAACTAGCTGATGTTTGCAATATTTCCTCAAAACCTTATGGTGGTGCTATCACAGCAGGACTTTTCTTAGATAATTTCATTGATGAAGATATGAAAGATAAGTGGCTACACTTTGACATCGCAGGACCAGCTTATACAGAAAATGCTTGGGATTGCAACGGCTATGGCGGGACAGGTGCAGGTGTGCGCATGAGTGTGAAGTTTTTACAAAATATTTCAAAAGAAAAAGAGGGAAAATAATGGGATTAGCAATAGGTCTAGTAGGACTACCAAATGTAGGAAAATCAACAACTTTTAACGCACTTACCAAAGCACAAAATGCTGAGGCAGCAAACTATCCATTTTGTACAATCGAGCCAAATAAGGCAGTAGTTCCTGTTCCTGATAAACGCTTGGCAGAACTTGCTAAAATCGTAAATCCAGAAAAAATTCAATACTCGACTTTAGATTTTGTTGATATTGCAGGTCTTGTAAAAGGGGCTTCAAAAGGTGAAGGTTTAGGAAATAAGTTTTTATCAAATATTCGTGAAACTGAAGTGATTTTACATATCGTGAGATG
>CAMZLS010000064.1 GCA_947311765.1 uncultured Helicobacteraceae bacterium | reverse complement strand
ATTTCCTAAAAAAACTGCATAAAAGTAGATTCTCATCCACTTTTTAAGATTAAATGCACTTACAGCTAACAGTAAATTTATCTCATCACCTTTAAAGCCTCTAAGAAAGTTTCTTGACATCCTATGATCAGATTTCAGATGTCCAATAATAGGCTCAATGGCAGCTCTTCGCCTAAAGTCTTTTCTCTTCTTCTCTTTTTGTGCTTGAGTATCTCTTTTTAGTGGTACTCCAGGGATTGATATCTTTGAGTCATAAAAGACAGGTAGAGAGCATATCAACTGTATGAACTCTTGTGTCACTAACTCTTTTTTAATTACCAAAAGAGTAAATAATAGCATAGTCATAGTAAAATATGCTGGGTTATAATTTGATACCTCTTTTTTGCCTCTGTAGCCTCTGTAGCCTCTATCCCCAATAGCATTGGTAATAGGAGTATCTATACTCTCTTGAGCATGCCCTACGATATCATCCAAGGTATTGACATCAGCAATATTTGTTTTATGTGCAACTGCACCAATAATAATACCACTCGTTTTAGTTACGGCAATTGAAGATTTTGTTCCAAATTCATAACCCTTATGATCTTTGCCTTTATTGATAGCATAAGCATCTAACTCGTGAAGAGAGTATATTTTATTAGGTGTGTTTTTCTCTTGGTGTAGCACTCTCATATAGAGGTAAAAACTCTGAGCATATTGTGCATGTAATTCTAGATTATCTTCAAATTTCCTGTCAATATCTCGAAGTATTATTTTTGCTATCTCTCTGAGTCTTTTCATAGCTCTCATAGCTTTCTTTATCTTACGAGGATGTCTAAAAAATCTTAGTTGTATGCGTAACTCTTTAATCTCTTTTTTGTAACTTCTTCGTAGTTTGATATTCTCTTTTTTGGCAATCTTTAGTAGATGTACTATTATCTTAATCGCCAACTTGCCATCAGTAGAGAAAGTAATATTACTTTCTTGTACAGTGGAGTCAACTATTATCTCCTCTTCTTCTGCAAGGTCTCCGTGCATTGCTACGCTCATCTTAAAGATATAGTCAACACCATCTTTACCTATACGGTTACGAAATTTCACCAACTCTGTAGGATGACATGGTGTTTTTGGTAGATACTCATCATATCCACAAAAGTATTGATAGTATGGATTTCTTTTAAACTGAAGCACTACATCCTCATCACTCAAATTCTCTAACTGTTTGAGCAATAGTATTCCTACCATAAGTCTAATTGCTAAAGGTGGTCTTCCTATACCAGTATTGACTAAGTTCTGCTTCTATTTTCGACCAAGGAAAATTATCTGCTAAAACGATAAGAGGGTCATTTGAATCTAGCATCTACATAAACGAAGTTCCAAAGAGTGAAATTTGCATCATTTCGACCACTTTTTTGATGTTTTTTTACTATTTTATAGGTTTTAAGCTATTTAGTATTGTTTTTATTTTAGCTAAAAAGTGGTTAGAAACCCCTTAATACAGGGGGTTATTGGTTTTTCAGGGCTGACTACTTAAAACCTAAAACACGTCAGTTACACGACAATTTTATTTTATACTTATGCCATAAATATAAAGCAACTACTCAGCCCAATCAACCAAAGAAAAACCATAAAAATACGATTCTAAATCAGAACCATAAAATCTTCAAATTATATCGTTAATAAACCTCTTGTTTAAGCCTATAAACAGGGGTTTTCAGCTATAATTATTCATATTAAAAAGGATGTCCAGACGAACTTCCCGAACATCGCTTGTGAGTTTATACTACCCTATACTTTATAAAACATTTATTTCCTTATTGATCCATCTTTGTTAAAATCTCTATATTTGTGATATCAGATTTTTGCAAAATATTGAGCACATCTATAAAACACTCATGTGCGGATGCTTTGTCTGCACCTATACGAAAATAGACTTTATTATCTGCCTTTTTTAGCCTTACAATCTCCGCCTGCAAGGCTTCTAAGTTCATCTCTTTTTTATTAAGAGAGGTCTTACATGCAAAGCCAATCTTGATACTGTAAACATCTTTTTTGGGCTGGATTTTTTTGGCTGCATCAGCTTTTGGCAGAGTCAATTCTATCACCTGAAGCTGTAAAAACGAGGTTGTTGTTACAAAAAATATCAGAAGCACTAAAAGCAGGTCTATAAGATTGACAGGGGCGATATCTAGGTGAAAATCTATCGCCTTACGTTTACGCCTCATCTCTAAATCCAATGTAATGATAAAGTTTCTCTTCAAATTTTACAGAGAGTTGGCGTACCCAAAGCTCAAGCAGACGATACGCGATAGTAGCATAAATCGCCACCATCAGCCCTACCATCGTGTCGCCAAGAACTTCTTTGATACCTCTCGCAATAGAAGCAGGGTCATTAAGTCCAAAAGAGCCTACCCCTTCAAAAACATGCCAGACACCAAAAAATGTCCCGATAAGTCCAAGCATAGGACTTAAAATGGCAACAAGTCCTATCACGCCCACATAACGCATAAGATACTGATCTATCTTCTCTAACTGTACGCCGATATTTGCATTATAAAGCACCTTCTCTTTGCCTGAAAAAGAGTCGATAGAGTCTAGGGCATTTTTGATAATGGGCATCTTTGCTTTTTCAAGATGGTCTGCATCAAGGTTTTTGATAAGGCGTGTCATACGGATAAGCTGATAGAGCTTCTCCAATATAATAACCGTAGCTAAAACAAAGGCTACTGCGAGGGTCTTAATCACCCAATCTTGTGTTGCTAATAGCTCTAATATAGTCATTTTTTCTCCTAATTTAATTTATACACTAAGGGTATTGTAAATTCATATGGCGTTTCAAGAATTTCAGGCGGTGCATCAAACGAATCAATACGCTTGAAAAGTGACAATGTTGCTTTATCGAGTGTATTAAATCCGCTTGAGTGTACTATCTCAGACTTTTTAATTTTACCATGTTCATCTATGACAAATCGTACTTTCACGCTTCCTTGATGTCTCATACGGCGTGCTTTGGTTGGGTACTTTTTCTCTGAGCGTATTGCACCTCTAATATAGGCTTTATAATTCTCAATATAGGCTTTATGGTTTTCTGTTTTATTTTCTTGCTCCATAGAGAGCGCTTCAGGCACAGAGGGCTCTTCGATAGAGACTGCTCTCTCTACAATAGGCTCTCTCTCTTGTATCTGTACTTTTTTAGGCGCAGTTTTATTGATATCGGCTGGTACTGTTTTCGCCTCTGGTTTTGGCTGAGGTTTTGGTTTTGCTTTGAGTCTTTTTTTTGGCTTCGGTTTTGGCTTGATGATTTTTTTCGGTTTTTGTTTGGGTTTTGGTCTAGGCTTAGGTTTTACAGGTGCTACCAAAGAGACTTTTACACTTTGAGGGACTTTTTTCATACTGCAGACTTTTTTTTCTGCCATAAATTGTGGAAATTGCAAAAGCACAAGAGAAGCTATCACCACAGTATAAAGCAT
>CAMZLS010000063.1 GCA_947311765.1 uncultured Helicobacteraceae bacterium | reverse complement strand
TTGAGATGGTTTTCGTTGAGTCATTTGCATTATCAGCTACAGTATCTGTTGAATCACGAAGGTCATTTGAGATGGTTTTCGTAGATTCTCTTGCATTGTCTGAAACTTCAACAACACTATCCTTGAAGTCTTTTGTTGCAATTGTAGTAGAATCTTTCATATCACGCGTAGTATTTGATGCTGTATCTTTTGTATCCTCTGCGAGTTCAATCGTACTATCACGAACATCACGACTTAAGCTAGTAGTTGTATTTTCACCGCTTTGAACTGTAGCAATTTCACTCGTTTTCATATCATCAGAAGCTTTAATAGCTGTTTCACGAGCATCATCACTCACATTAGTAACTGTACGCTCTGCACTTTTACCAAGTTCAACACCACCGTCCTTCATGGAATCAGCTGTATCTCTAGCATCATGACTCACTGATGTCACCGTATCTTTCATATCCGAGAACATGTCACCAAAGCTAAAATCGCCTGCAAATGCTGTTGTGCTTAATGCTGCTGCTGTTATCGTGCTAATTACCAATTTCTTAATCATCATATATACTCCTTATGTATAAAAATTCAAGATAACTATAACCTTATGAAACTAAAAAATATATTAGTACTTTTAATGTTTTATTATATATTAGAGATAAGATTTTATAATTTCATACATTTAATCATATAAATGTGATAAGAATATAATTTTTATATTACATAATGAAACATATTTGTTTAAAAAACAATCTATCGTGTCATTTTAGGCTTACTTTGAGAATTTAAAAGTAAAATAGGTGTCAAATCAGATATTTTTTTATATCTTCAATATTCAAATTTATTCTAGGAGATAAAATTATGAGTAGAATCGTAACAATGACACTATTGACCTCCACACTACTTCTTGCTAGTGCATATACTAAAGCAGATAGAATTCATGATATGCAAACTATGGCTGAGGCCATGGGGAAAATACAAATGGGCTTTTTCTATAATAACAATGATCTTGTTCAAGAGGGCTCATTAACCCTATCAGATACTATTCGTAGAGTTAAGCCACCACTTGAAGAAGAAGAAGAAAAAGATCCAATGACACGCTTTATGAACAACAAAGTTCGCATGAGTGAAAAAATAGTGAAGAAAATTGACAATAAGGCGGCGATGATTATCCAACGCTTTAATGAAGGCGATACACACCAAGCACTGCAATCTTTTAGTAAAATTACTGAGCAATGTATGAAATGTCATACTCAGTTACGAGATTGGTAATCATAAATGTTTAAAGTATCTCTTTTATTCATTTTTATCTTAAGTTCTCTCTCTGCTTTTCAACTCACAGTAACTGGCACAGTAATATCAGATAATCAAAAGATGATTGGCGCGCGTTATATGGGATATGTCAAGAAAATTCATTTTGATATTGGAGATGAAGTTGAGCGTGAAGATACACTTTTTGAAATCGAATCGGCTGAGTTTGATATCTTAAAAAACCAAGCTGATCTTTTCTTAGAGCAGACAAAAATCATGGTTGATATGTATCGAAGTCGCATAAGTGAAATTCGTCGCGAAAAACGTATTTTAAAAGCTCGTGGTATGGGTGATTCTATGGATTTTGAAAACCTTGATATTATGGCCGACAATGTATCTGCTTCTTTAGCATCTGCACAAACTCTGCTTGATAATGCCACTGAAAAAATCAAACAAGTTGCTACCATTACAGACTACTTGGAAGTCAAGGCACCCAATGCAGGCATCATAGTTGAAAAACGTATTCGTGTTGGTGATATGATTGCCCCAGGAATGCTTGCTATGGTCTTGGTTGATTTGAATCATCTTGAGATTCATGCTGAAATTGCAGAATCTGATATGAAATATATTGACAAAGGTCAGAGCATTGAAGTAAATATTCCTTCACTTGGATACAAAACAAAAGGGGTTGTAAAATCTATCGTGCCGAGTGCTAATCCAATGGCACACACCTTTAGAATTATTGTTAGTTTCTACAAAGGCAACGATAAAATCTATCCAGGTATGTATGCTAAACTTAAGATAGATATTAAATCACATAATCGCTCTCGTTAGTTATTTTCCTTACATGTAAGGAGATATATTTTCAAGTCAAGGCGCTATCTCTTCAATTTCACCTTCGTCTAAATGATCAATACCTCCACCTGCACAAGCTTGCACATCCATTACACTTTCAGGACAGAGTGCAGCTACATTATCCATTAACACAGGAATAAAGAAAAGCGATACCACTGTTGCAGCTAATGAACCAAAAATCAAAGCAATACCTAATCCACCAAAAATAGGGTCTGTTGCCAGCAATGCACTTCCTAAGATAATAGCAACTGTAGTCATTACAATAGGTTTTGCACGTGTTGCCACCGAGATAGCAATTGCACGTTTTTTCTCAATACCATTTGAAATGAGAGAGCGACTAAAGTCAATCAAAAGAAGTGAACTACGCGCACTAATGCCCATAAGTGAAATAAATCCAATGAGAGATGTTGCTGTTAAAAAGAAATTGACACCCGTAAGATACAAGGCAACAAAATCTGTAATCATGTGACCAAAAAGCACTCCAATAATAGATAAAAAACTTCCTGCTAAAACAATTCCACTTAAAGCAAAAGATTTATAATACACAACTATAAGAAGAAACATTAAAATCAAAGCTGAAATAAAAGCCCCGCCTAAATCACGAAAAGTATCAAGACTTACTTTCATCTCTCCATCAAATTGAAGCAAAAGTTTTTCACCTGTCTTTTTATGCTCTAAATTAAGATCGAACATAAAAGTTGACATACCAGGAACTTTCGTCACATTAAACTCTTCTCTCAATGCTTCTATCATCATATCGCGTGTTTCTAAAAGAGGATACACCTGCGAAACCAAATCACACTCAGCAGTAATAGTTGTCATATTGCGAAGGTCTTTTCTGAAAATAGCTGGAGTAGAAGGAATAGCTTTGAATTCAACTATCTCTTTTAGTGGTATCATCATACCCATTGGGTTCATTAGCTTAAGTGTTGAGAGTTTCCAGATAAGGTCATTTTTAGAATTTCCTTGAATAGTTCTAGTCTCTTCACTAAGTCGTACAAAAATTGGAATTTGATCTTGCTGATTTCGTGAATTTTTTGTAGCTACAATAACGCCTTTAAAAGCCATATATAAGATATCGTTTACCTGCTTGACACTCAAGCCGCTACGCATAATTTTTTCTTTGTCAGGAACTACTTCATAGCGTGTATAAAAGTCATCTTGCATAATTTCAATATCTGCTAGACCTTCAGTTTTTTTCATAATTTTTGCCACTTTTTCAGCTGTATATCGTGTCAAACCATGGTTTTCTCCAAATAAATTTACTACTATAGTAGCTAAGGTTGGAGGGCCTGATGGCATCTCTATAAATTTTATAGTCGTTCCAGGCACCATCCAGCCACATACTTTTTGAACTTGAGGACGGAGACGATGCACCATCATAAATGATGCTTCAGGGCGATGATGCTTATCTGTTAAATTAATAACTATTTCTGCTTGGTTTTGCATCTGCTTAAAAGCACTACCTTTTACCAATCCAGCATAATCAAGTGGCGCACCCTGCCCCAAGAAAATCTCCATATTCAAGATACCCTCTTCTTTTTTTAGCTCATTTACAACACAAGTGGTCACCTCTTTTGTCTGTAAAACAGAACTATCTGTTGCGGTATCCACATATACGGTAAAAGTATTAGCGCTCTTTCCTGGCAACATTTTTGCTAAAACTAACTTTGCTGGAATTAAAGCAATAGAAGCCATTAAAGCAAATAAAACAAGTCCTATAACTATACGTTTTTTCTTTTTTGATTGAAGTATATTGTATATAAAACTTTCTAACATATTAGTAGCTTCCTGCTCTTTTGATTAATTTTTTCGCTAAAAATGGAGTAAACACATATGCTACAAAGAGTGATACAGCAAGCGCAACAGGAACATTTAGAGGAATTGGTTTCATAAATTGTCCCATCATCCCTCCAACAAATGCCATCGGAACCATTGTTAAAATAATAGCAATTGTTGCTACATTAGTAGAAGGTCCTATCTCATCAGTAGCTTCACAGATAACTACATCAAAATCTTGCTCTTGTGTCTCTTTAAGATGCATTCGCCGATGAATATTTTCAATAACAATAATAGCATCATCAACAATAAGTCCAATACTCAACAAAAATGCAAAAAGCGTGATTCTATTAATAGTCTGATCTGTCATAAAAGCGATAAAAAGTGTACTTGCTAAAATCATAGGAACGGCAATAGAGACAACTAAAGATTCTCTCCAACCTAAAAATGGAATCAAAATAAGAGAGATAATCCCAATAGTCACACCAAGGTGAAATACAAGTTCATTAACCGCTTCATTTGCACGTTCACCATAGTTTCTTGTGACAATAAAACCAACATTATGTTTTGCAAACTCTTCTTCATATTTTTCAAGCATTTTAACAACATCTTCAGCAATCGTTACAGAATTTGTCCCTTTTAGCTTAGAGACTGTTAGAGTAATCTGCTGTTGATCTTGAGAATGAAAAGCTGGCAAAGCTTCATGAATCCCTTTTGATGTATCTTTTTCATGGATTTCATATTCGTGGCCCTTGAAAAACTGCCCCTCATAGCGTTGTGCTATATACGCTTCTTGAAAGTTTTGGATATCATAACCATATTCAACTTTAGCAATATTTCTTAGATAAATTGGCGATCCCATATATTGAGCTACAATTAAATTTTGAAGATCTTTGATATTTTCTATCGCATTTTTTACGCCAAAAACTATGATTTTTCCTGTACCTGTTGGCGTATCAATATCTGGAGCGTTTGTAGAAATAGCCTGAATGGCTTTTGCTATCTGTCCTAATGAAATATGATAACCAGAAAGCTTATCCAAATCTATCATAACATTAAACTGAGGCTTTTTTTCACCCATAAGAGTTGTTTTTGCTACATTATCAATAGCATTCATATCTTGCTGAATATCGCGAATAACTTTATATAGCTCTACTGAGCTCATATCTTGTGATCCTTTAGGATAAAAAGCTACAGTGACAACAGGAATATCAATATCAATATCAAAAGGCTTCACAAGTGGTTGCATAGTTCCCCTTGGCATGCCATCCATGTTTTGCATTACCTTATCGTAAAGTTTAAGATTAGATGATTCCCTCTCCTCACCGATGAAGTATTGAACATTTACAATACCTACATTATTCATAGCTACGCTATATACATGCTCTACGCCTTTAATTTCACGTATCTTACGCTCTAAGGGCTTTATGACTACATTGTTTATTTCACGTGGAGTACTTCCTGGAATGGCGATCATAATCGTACCGCCACTTACTTCTATCTGAGGATCTTCTTCTCGTGGCATAACCTCTAAAGCAATAAAACCCAATGCCAAAATAGAAACAATCATAACCATAGTAAGAGGACTATTTAGAAAAGCTTTTGCAAGAGTTCCCGCAATATTCTTACTCTTGTAATCTATTTTCACTCAGTACCTTTTTTTATTCTCAAATTACCTAACTTTATCTAGTTGATTATATCCAAGTAGTGAATTATTGTAGCAAATATATCTTCAATTGTATAAAAGAATCTACTGAGTGTTTAGTTTTGAATTATAGTAAATTGTTTTTTTGTTACCATTTCAACTACAAGGAGTATAAATGAAAAATATCTTGCTAGCTACCCTCCTCTTGTTAGGTGGATTTAGTTTAGCTCAAGCAGAAGTTAAAAAAGCCTTTGATGATAGCGGAAAACTTAAATATGAACGCAACTATGAAAATGGAAAACTTCATGGCATCAGTCGTGGATATTATCCATCTGGCAAACTAAAAGTAACTTCTTCTTTTTATAATGGTCTTGCATGGGGTGATACCATAGGCTATTATGAAAATGGAAAAGTCAAAGCAAGCATTCCTTTTGTAAAAGGAAAAGTTGAAGGTGTCCAAAAAGAGTTTTACAATAATGGGCAACTCAAATCATCACAACGCTTTGAAAAAGATATCCCTGTTGGAACAAAACGCGTCTATTTTCCTGATGGCAACATGAAAGCACGTATCAACTTCAACGATAAAGGTCAAATGAGTGGAACTGCAAAAGAGTACCGAAAAGGCGGACTTTTAAAATACACGATTAAACTTGAAGATGGCAAAGCAATTAAAGGTTATCTTTATGATAAAAAAGGCAATCGCACAGAGATGACAAGCCAAGACTTTAATAACATGGGACTTCAAGAAAAAATCTGATGTCACAAGACATAAGACTTGTTGCGATATAATTGCACAATTAAAACATAGGGACATCTATGAGTAGAGCCAACACATCAAGTATTGATTCAGGAGATGGTTACAAATTAGCACATCTAAGTTCTCAGCAAAAGTCTGATTTTCAGATAGACAACAGAGAAAAACCTGATCAAGTCATCAATGCAAGAAAAGCTTCTAATTTTGCTTCAGCTAAAGCCAAAGCAAAGAAAAAAGCCAAACTAGCAAAAGCTTCTAGAAAGAAGAACAAAAAGTAACTATTTTACAAATGCGAATTATCACGCTTATTGACCTTTGAGTTTTTATTGAAGATAAAAGTGTTTAAGAGTCCTATAAATAGGGAGTTGTAAGATGAAGATAAGAGTTTATTACGAAGACCTCTTTTTTCTCTAATATAGCGAAAAAGTACCTATTTTAGGCTTGTTTGTATTTCCATTTTTACTGCATATTACTACTTTAAGCGAAAAAATGGTCACGATTTTGGTCACGAAAATGTAGACTTTTAATACGAGTTGTTTTACAGTTATCTTAGCATTTTAAAATTTAATAGTACTCTAAAATTACTGTTTATTTGACTTGTCGTAGTTATCTGAGTTATCTGCACTTTTTTATCTTTAATAGTTGTTACAAATGTTTTTTTACATAGTGAAAAAATGCACTGTAGCTCATTTTAGCTTCCTCTGGTAATCCATGGTTTATAATCTTCCAAGCTGATTTAATCGAAATCCCAATGTCTAATAAATTGTAAATACGCACACACTTGGCCACCCATACGCATAAACACTTGGCCACTTGAGTGCTAAAAAATATTCTTACGCAATTGTAGCATAGGGTGGTCAAATGTTTTATACTTTTGCAAGTAATTCTCTCATAGATGGACCCT
>CAMZLS010000062.1 GCA_947311765.1 uncultured Helicobacteraceae bacterium | reverse complement strand
GTTTAAGATGATTTTAACATGGACAATGTGTACGACTAATATGATAATTCATATTTCTCTATTGCATAATTTGGGTTTAATATGATAGCATTGTGGGCTGATAAGAAAAAAAGGAAAAAATGTGTTTGAAAATGCTAGCATAAAAAAGAAGATGATTATTTTAGTCACTATGGCAATGGTAGCAATCATAGGGGCAACTATTTTTGTTTTTTCGTTTATGACTAAAATAGAAAATGATTATGAATATCTCTCTAAGCACTCAATGGAAGCAGGATTAGCAGTGCTTCAGATAGAGAAACAGCTTAACTATATCAGTCGAAACGATAGAGATATTCTTCTTGGTGGAAACAAAGAGAAAGACCTTAAAGAGTTTAAAAAATCTATTGCCTTTATCACTGAACGATTTGAGCATTTAGAAAAGATTACAACAGATCAGCAATCCTTAGAACTGGTACAAAAATCGAAAAAAGCAGCGCTCTATTTTATAAATAGTGCCTACAAAATGATGAATTCGCTTAGCTCAGAACAGATTGCTAATGATAAGGTTGCTCTTTATGCAAAATACAAACAGACACTAACACCGCCGGCACAGGAGTCAAGAAGATATTTTAAACGGCTTGTTAATCTTAAGCATAACGAACTTATAAATGATTCACAAACTCTAGCAAGTCAGATTTATTTTTGGAAATTCACAATATTAATTATTGGCTTTTTGATTGCCTTTATTATTTTCATAGTAGCTGTAAAGATTCGCACCTCTATTGTTCGTGGAATTGAAGAGTTTATTGCTCTTATCTCGCAAGTAGCTCGCGGTAATTTTCCTTCTAAATGTGAAGATCACAGCAGTGAGACTGAACTAGGACAACTAGGAGCGCAGCTAAGTAAACTTGTTTCAAGTACAAAACTTATGATAGAAGAGATAAACCATTCAATCTCATCCGCTGCTAAGAGTGATTTTTCTCGCACAATATCAAATGATAATCTTCAAGGTGAATTTGTTGTCGCTATTAATAATGTTGCAAAGACGATTCAATTTATGAAAGAACAAGAGACAAACATCCAAAAAGATCTCTTTAATGCAAAGCTCTCAAGTAAAAGTATTGGCGTAACTGAATCACTTACTGTTATTCAAGATAACCTAAATCAAAATGTACAAGATTTACAGACGATTACAGAGCAGACGAAAGAATCGGCAAGACTTGCCAATGAGTCAAAGGAGAGTATCTTTGAAATAGTAGCCGAACTTAACCAGCTCAGCGAACAAGCAACATCAAATAACGCAAACATAGCAGAACTGAGCACTCAAGCAAATCAAATCACCTCTATCATTGAGCTTATTACCGATATTGCACAACAGACAAATCTTCTAGCGCTTAATGCTGCTATTGAGGCGGCAAGAGCAGGAGAACATGGTCGTGGTTTTGCAGTAGTTGCAGATGAGGTTAGAAAACTCTCTGAGCGCACTCATAAGGCAACAGGGGACATTTCAGTATCTATTAAATCGCTCCAACAAGAGATGCATGAAATCCAAGAAAGCTCAAGCAATATGCAGGAAATTATCGAAAGTTCAACACAAAAAGTTAATCAATTTGAGACTACTTTTGTTGCACTGAGTGATAATGCAAGCAAAATTGTATATTCCTCTTATGATATGGAGAGTAGTATTTTTGTAGTGCTTGCAAAACTTGACCACATTCTTTATAAATCACGCGCATATAACTCTATCATGTCTTTAAAACCTATGTTGCAAGTTGTCAGACATGATGAGAGTCGTCTTGGAAAATGGTATAGTTCTGTCGGAAAAGAGCGTTTTGCGCAGATTTCTGCGTATAAGCAGCTTGAGTCACCACACAAAATTGTGCATACAAGTGTAAATAAAAATCTTAGCTTTCTTGATGGAAATGCTCTGAAAAAAATACTTGCACATCAAGATGAAATTATTAAGAATTTTGATATCATGGAGGAAGCTTCTGCAGAGCTTTTTACACTTCTTGATTCAATGCTTTATAAATCAATTAATCATTTAAAATAATCTTAAGAGGGATTAGCGATGTTTGAAACAGGATTTTTAGGAACAGACGCTCCATTTTACATGGATTTAATAACACTTTACTTCGCTCTGCTCCCTTTTTTATTGGGTGTCGGAATTTTTTATGCGATCAGAGGCAATATTGACCTGCATTACAAGATTCAATTTAGAACTTTCATTTTAACCCTATTGGTTATAGTTGTTTTTGAAGTTGGTATCAGAATCTCTGGGGGTTATTCAGAATTTATGAAAGGGAGTAATGCTGACCCTTTTTGGATGCTTGCTTTTTTGATTTTTCATATTTTTGTAGCCATCATCAGTGTTGTTGCATGGAGTGCTTTAATTTATGGAGCTGTTAAAAATTATAAACTAGAGCATCAAAGTATTCCTAAATATCATAAAAAGATTGGTAAACTTGTCTTTTTAGGTCTTAGTGCTACTTCAATAATGGGTGTTATGATTTACTTTTTTCTTTTCATCTATCAATAGAGAATGCGTGAAATTTTCACATTTACAACAGATTGTCGCTACAATGCAAGACTTTCAAAATATCAACGCAATCTATCGCGTTAATGATACTACGATAAAGATTGCCTTTGACAGAGATGATACACTCTATTTTGATATGCGAAAGGGTGAGCCATATATCTTTACATGTAAGGATTATAAGCGCTCAAAAGTCTATCAAGCTCCTTTTGATATTGTTTTAGCCAAACAGTTAAATCGCGCTTTTGTCCATAAGATAGAGCTTCAAAATGACGATAAAATTCTTCGTATTCATACTTCGCTGAGTTCTTCTTACAAAGAATCTTCCGCCATCTTACAGCTAGAGTTTACGGGTAAAACTGCCAATGCCATTATCATTGATAGCGACAACAGGGTTCTTGAAGCACTGCGACATATTGATGCACAAAGTTCGTATCGGGTGGTAAAAGTAGGGCTTGAGCTTTTAGATCCACCGCCACCGCCTTACACCCCTAAAGAGTTTCCTCTTGATGATGTAGCACATTTTCTTGAAGAGGCATATTTACAAAAAGAGCAAGTGCGACTGCTTGCCTTAAAAAAACAAAAAACAGCATATTTACAAAAAAAACTCTCTAAGCTAGAGCGCCTTTTTGATGCTTTGCCTTCACAAGAGAAGCTTGAAATTGAGTCTCAAAAAGATCAAGAAAAAGCGAGTATTATATTGGCAAATATTTATCAGATTAAACCCTACTCGCAAGAGCTACAACTCTATGATTTTGATGGAAATCTTATGAATATTATTATTCCAAAAGCCTTTGCTCAGGTAAGCGATATGGCAGAATACTTTTTTAAAAACTCCAAGCGTCTTAAAAAGAAAGCACTCTCCTTGCATATAGAACGAGAAGGCTTACAGGAGAAAATTCAGCATCTACATTTCTTTATCCAAACTGTTGATGAGGCAAAAGATTTAGTGAGCTTGCAGACACTTTTTCCTCCAAGAAACAGGCAGAAAAAACAGCCTCGTGAAGAGTCTATCGAGATTTTTTGGATAGAGGGATATAAAGTGATGTTGGGTAAAAGTGAAAAGGGCAATATCGCTCTGCTTTCAAAGGCAAAAGCACGAGATATCTGGCTCCATCTCAAAGAACGACCCTCAGCCCATGTCATCATCGTTACGGATAAGCAAAATGTTCCCCAAAATGTCATTGAATATGCTGCAAAAATCTGTGTGGACTTCTCTGTATTTGAAAAAGGGAACTATTTGGTCGATTATACTCCTAGGCGTGAGGTGAAAATCCAAGAAGGCGCAAATGTACTGTATAATAAATACAAGACAATTAATATTTTCAAAGGATAAGTGATGGCTTCTATTGGTCCCGTAGCAAGTGCAATTTATGCAAACCAACTCACACCTGCGGTTGCAAGTGAAAAAAATGCCCTACAAAATCGCTTTGAACTGCAAAATATGGCAGCAGCTGATGCAACAAATAATAAGACAAAAGAGATACAAGAGATACGCCCAACGGAAGAAAATCATAAGGTTGATGAAGACAGAGAACACACCAAGCATGAGGCTGAATCTGAAAATCCTAAAGATAGAAAACAAGAAGATGATGAAGAAACCGAAGAGATGCCCCCTTTGCATCATTTAGATATTAAAGTTTAATCCTACTTTCACCCCTCGTTTGATATTATTTCTCAAACACTTATAAGGCGTATTTATGTTACAAGAAGTTTATTTACACAACACTGTAGGGACATGGCTTTATGCCTTTTTTTTCGCATTTGGTGCTATTATTTTAGGAAAGCTTCTCTATTGGGGGATTCAAAAAACACTCAAGGCATACGTTAAAAAAACGGATAACAACTTAGACCTGATTTTTGTTGATATGATGGAAGAGCCACTCTCTTTGGCGATAGTTCTTTTTGGGGTATGGTTTGCCTTTGATATT
>CAMZLS010000061.1 GCA_947311765.1 uncultured Helicobacteraceae bacterium | reverse complement strand
TTTGTGCCGATACCTAAAGGTTCAACACCATGGAGTTTGACATCATCATCTATAAAGCCTGTAAAAAGACCAAGAGCATTTGAGCCACCACCAACACAAGCAACAGCGTGATCTGGAAGTTTTCCTGTCATCTCAAGAATTTGCTCACGCGCTTCTTTTCCTACAACGCTTTGAAAATCACGAATCATCTTAGGAAAAGGGTGTGGACCAACGACTGAACCTATGCAAAAGAGTGTTGTATCGGCATTAGGGACATAAGCGTTAAAGGCAGAATCAACAGCCTCTTTTAAGGTCTTGAGTCCATGAGTTGCAGGGACAACTTTTGCTCCTAAAATCTGCATACGCACTACATTAGGATGCTCTTTTTCGATATCAACCTCACCCATATGAATCTCACACTCTAGCCCAAAATAGGCAGCAGCCGTTGCAAGGGCAACACCGTGCTGACCCGCTCCTGTTTCAGCTAAGAGCTTTGTTTTACCTAGGCGTTTTGCTACTAAAGCTTCTGCCATACAGTGATTTAATTTATGCGCACCTGTATGGTTCAAATCTTCACGCTTGAGATAGATTTTACCACCACCACAATACTCAGTGAGATTTTTCGCAAAATAGACAGGTGTTGGACGACCTTGATAGTGCTTACGGATATCATACAGCTCTTTATGAAAATCTTCTGATTGAGAAAGCTCATCATAGGCTTTTCTAAGCTCTTCAAAAGGCTTTTCAAGTGGTGGTGGAATAAAAGCACCTCCATATTTTCCAAAAAAACCTTCTTCATTAGGCACAGTATCTATATATGACTTTGACATAAGAATCCTTTACATGTAAATAATAATGATAATTTTAGCCAAACTCACATAAAAGCGACTTTTATCATTAAATTCGTCAAACTGATGAAATAACAAGCCATTTTATTGACTTTAAACGCTAAATTTCTCTATAATGACGATGAAATTAAAAAAATAAGTGGGGTTTTATCGTTATGACAATATCATATATTCGTCCCGATAAACATTTTGATGGTGTGCATGAGCAACTTAAACTTATTAATGCCTATGTGCAGCCTAGAGGCTTTGTGATTAAAAACGAGATGATTGATCACACTTCTCAAAACAAGCGGATTAGTGAACGTCGCGAGGTAACAGATTATTTTCATGAAAATGAAAATGCTACTTTGATTGTTTATGATTCATGGGTATTAAGCAGTAATATAGAAGATTTAACACAAATAATCTCTTGTCTGTTTAAGCATAATTTTACACTCCATCTAGTAAAGCCTTCCGTAGTATTAGATAAGCATAGTGATGTTATGGTTGTCCTTGGTCTCATCGATCAATTACGCCAAGTATTACAAAATGAATCTAAAAAAGCTATAGGTCGTCCCAAAGGAAGCCGTTCAAATTCAAAGTTTGATAAGCATTTAGAGGATATCATAGGGTATTTAAGGATAGGAAAAAGTGTAAGTGAAATAGCGCGAAATTTAGATGTGAGTCGAAGTTCACTAAAAGATTACATAGAATCGCGTGAGTTAAGAGAAGTAGCACTAGGGAGCATCTATTTGGAAAGCTCTGAAGCATCAGAGGCGCATTTGATTGAGACAATCAAGTGTCCTGCAGAAATTTAAAAAGGATTAAGCAATGGGAGAAGCAGTACTTAAAGGAAAAGAGTATTTAAAATCATGGGTGCCATGGCGCTTAAAACGCTATTATTTTTATGTATTTATAACAGTGATGGCTTTGGGGGCTCCGTGGATTACCATTAATGGCAATCATATATTTTTACTTAGTTTTGATAAATTAAAATTACATCTTATGTTTGTTCAGTTTGATATGCAAGAGTTGTATCTAATGCCATTTTTATTAATGCTTCTTTTTATTGGTATTTTTGGTGTTACTGTTCTTGGTGGACGGGTTTTTTGTGGCTGGGCTTGCCCCCAAACTATCTTTCGCGTTATCTATCGTGATCTGATTGAGACAAAACTTTTAGGACTTCGTAAGCGTATTAAAAACAAACAGCAAAACCCTGATTATTCAAAATCAAAAAATCAAATAAAACGTGTTGTTGCTATTGTATTATGGATAGCTTTAGCTTTCATCGCTGTTTCAAACTTGATGTGGTATTTTGTGCCTCCTGAAGATTTCTTTATCTATCTTGCCAATCCTGCTGATCATGGAGTTTTAATAGGAACTATTATTACAGTGGTTGCTTTTGTCGTTGCGGATATTGTTTTTATTAAAGAAAACTTTTGTGTTTATGTTTGCCCTTACTCGCGTATCCAATCAGTACTGTATGATGATGATACGGTTATGGCAATTTACGATCCACATCGTGGCGGCAATATCTATGATGAGCATAAAAATAAAAATTTTACAAAACAAAAAGAGCTTCAAAAAATTGAAGAAAATGCTGAATGTACAACTTGCGAGAGTTGTGTAACGGTCTGTCCTACACATATTGATATTCGTAAGGGTCTGCAACTAGAGTGTATCAACTGCTTAGAGTGCGTGGATGCTTGTACAACAGTTATGGGTAAACTTGGTAAGCCTAGTCTTGTTCGCTGGTCAAGCGATAAAGAAGTTATCATGCAAAAAGGAAAAACAAAATATTTTCGTCCTAAAGTTTTAGGATATATCGCTATTTTAATCATTGTTAGCGTTATTCTAGGTGTTATGGGAAGCAAAAAAGAGTATATGCTTTTAAACATCAATAAAGAAAATCGTCTTTATAGCGTTTCAAAACAAGCCGATGACAGCGTAAGAGTAGATAACTCATATATCTTCTTATTACAAAATACCTTAAACGAAAACCATAAATATTATTTTGAAGTAATTCAACCAGAAGGTCTTCATGGAAAAATCAGAATTGATCGTCCTACAAAACCATTTTTAGCAAGACCAGGTGTAAAAAAGAAAACTATTGTAAGACTTAGCACAAATGATCTTCTTGTTAAAGATGCTCGCAAAGATACGGTTATTCCGATCACAATTAAAGCATATGCTATAGATGATAAAGAGAAAGTAGTTGTATTTAGAAAATCAACCTTTACTTATCCTCGCTACGATATTATCAAGAAAGCTCAATAAATGATAAGCCTTTTGGCTTATCTTCTCTCCTTTTTAAACCCCTCTATAAAAGGCTCTATTTCATCGCTTGGCATCGGTGGAGCAAAAACATAGCCTTACGCATAATCAACCCCGAAAAGTTTTACACGTTTTAAGATCGCTTGGTCTGCTACAAATTCTGTAACTGATTCAGCGCCCATAAGTTTTGAAAACTTTGTTATTGTTTGTGCAATCGTTGCTGAATTAGGGTCTTTGTCAACACTTTTGGGCAAGAGGATATCATGTTTCAACAGTGGGAAGAGATGAAGCCATGATAAGAGAGTATATCAGGAATCAAGAAAAAGAAGACCAAAGAATGGAACAATTAGCATTGTTCTAAAAAGTTAGTGCTGTCGCCTTTAGGCGATTAAACCGCTTTGAGCGGTTCCCATAAACAAGCCTCCGGCTCTGCAGGAGGTCGTGACTCTACTCTCAAAAATTTTACTACAAGAGCACCTCAAAAGAGGCACTTAAAAATTAGATTGAAATTGATTGTGTTGTGCGCATTGTGCTATTTTGATTAAAGACAGTTCCGGCACTGCTTGAATGTCCTTCATTATCTTCATTGTCTTCATTATCTGTATCATTTTCGCTTGAGTGAGAACCGAAGTCACCTCCCATTTCTGACGATGAGTGGGCTTCACTTGAATGTGTTTCTGCTTCACTTGAGTGAGAACCAAAATCTCCCATCTCTGCACCGATAGAACTTGTGTGTGAGCCTGTTTCTCCACTCATTTCAGAAGAGTGTGCTTGCCCTTCACTTGAATGTGTTTCTGCTTCACTTGGGTGAGAACCAAAATCTCCCATCTCTGCACCAATAGAACTTGTGTGTGAGCCTGTTTCTTCACTTATTTCAGAAGAGTGTTCTCCTGCTTCGCTCGAATGTGAACCTGTTTCTTCACTCATTTCAGAAGAGTGTTCTCCTGCTTCGCTCGAATGTGAACCTGTTTCTTCACTCATTTCAGAAGAGTGTTCTCCTGCTTCGCTCAAATGTGAACCAGCTTCTTGACCCATAGAACTTGATGAATGATTGAACAACTCTTCATGCTCTTTTCTGTTTTCTTCTAATTTTGTACCTAGTTCTTCTTGAGCTTGTAAGGCATCGGCATCATCGAGAGTCACTAGAGATAAGCCATCCATCACAACTTGCTCACGCTCTGCTGGAGTTTGTCCATCAGTTTGATACGCTTCTCGTTTCGCTTTATACTCATCCACTAAAGTTTCTAATTCAGCACTAGGAATATCGGAAGGATTTGCATAACCCTTTTCTACACTATATTCATAAAGAGTGTTTGAAAATGCCTCTATCTCTTTTGATTGGCTTGGCGTTTGTGTTTCAATTTGCTCTTTTGTTAAGCCAAACTGCTCCTCTAAAACCTTTGTCTTGTTTCCATCACTAGCCAAAGTTGTTGCCATAGTGACAACATCACCACTTTGTGCTGTAAGCTCAAGTTCATTTTTTACTTCACCAGCATCAATTTTTCCATTACGGTTCACATCAATAACGCCACCTTTAGCTGTTACAGGATACTCTGGATTATGATCAAAAGCGTACTCGCCAGCACCAATTTCTACTGCTACATGTCCTTGTGCATCTGTAACATTTGCATCAAGAAGCGGTCCACGCTCTACTGTGATAACTGTTGGTGTAGGAACTTCTACTGCTGGAGTAGAATTGTTACTGCTACCACCGCTACCACATCCAGAAAAAAGTAGTGCCGCTGCAGCGAAAGAGATAAATCCAAGCTTGTTTGCTGTTCTCATAATTGACTCCTCAGTCTTGTTTTTTGTATTTGATGGTCGTAGTATGACAAAGAAGAATGAAGAATAAATGAAGATTTGTTTTATGGTGTGTAAGGTCAGTTATGAATTAAGAATCTCTAGCATTTCGATAGCTTCATTAACTCCTTGCTCAGCAGCCTTTGAAAACCACTGTTTCGCTTTTTTAACATTGCTAGCACCAAAAAGATCGCCTTTATAGTATAGCCACCCTAGCATAAGCATAGCGTCCCCATCACCAAGTTCTGCTGCTTTTAAATACCATGTGTAGGCTTTTTCAAGAGAGCTAGCCCCTATTTTTGCATCTTTATAGCTAGTAGCTAACAAAAATGCAGCATCTGAATTATTACTATTGGCTGCGTCTATGAGAGATTGGATCGCTTCTGGGTGATCCTTTAAGGTGTCATCTTGATACATTTTAAGGGCTTCTTGTAAAATAAGACCTGCGCTAAAGAGAGTAAGGGAAAATATAGAGACAATAATTATACGATTAAAAAAGTTCATAATGGTATCCTATATTTAAAGTAACAAGATATTGATCAACACTAATGGGATCAGCTTCATCAACATTCATAGCCATTGCTCCAACATTAAGCGACCATGATGAATCAAGGCGATATCCAAGATAGCAATCAAGCTCTTCAGAAGAGAGATTATCTGCTATTGATAAAAAAGTATTATCATAGCTAGTGTATCCGCCTAAGAGCTCAAATCTCCAATTACGCTTCGCGTACAAGTAGCGGATATAAGCGTTGCGCGCATTTTCACGATCAACTTGATTGCTAAGGTAAAACTGACCTGTCATAAAACTACCTAATTGTATCATAGCTAAAAGACCATTTTTACCAGTAAGAGAAGCTCCTACTTCTACAAAGTGTTTTCCCCATAATGTCTCTAGTGATATTTGAGCCAAAGATTCATCATAATCATACACTGCTAAAGCCAATGCTCTTCCCTCGCTATAACTAAAATTTATAGCATATTGCTTAGAGGTATAGTTTACATGTAAGCCTAAAATATTTCGTAAGTCTTGCATATAATAATCATATGCTGTAAGATCAAAATTATCTATTTTAGATTTTGCAATAGCACCATATATTCCATTTGAATCATTAATATTGTTTAACTCAAAGTAGTAATTATATTGCAATTGAACAAAATTTTGAAACCAAAAGAGTCGCAAGGAGATGCTCTCATCATCTCCTACAGAAGCTATTACCCCATCCATGCTACCAAGTAACCAATCGTAATCAATATCATTACGCCCCACACTAAGTGACACAAATTCTGTATCATAATTCATTGATGCTTCACTCACTATGGCTTGATTTAATTGTTCAGAAGTGAGCTTTGCTCTCAGGTAGAAAGGTGCATGGTAGTTATTTTCACCAAGGACTAGATTTGCTTTTGCTCCTAAACTAATATAAAAATCATCATCAATATCATAATTAAAAAGTAAACGATTGTACCAAGAAGCATAAGAGTTTGAATCAGAAGGAAATGTGGCATTATTCTCTTTAGCTAAACTCGCTTCATATTCACTATGAATGATAGAAGTATAGCTTAGATTGTAAGAGTTAAATATATCCGTAGCATGAAGCCCTATTGTGAGAAATACTATGATAACGATATATCTCATCTACGTCTCCATGGGTTTGCATAGAGTGAGCGTATATGTGGCATTTCTGAAACAGGGTTGTTTTGTGTATTATGTTCTGTTTCTGGCATTTCGTTTTGATTATTGGATTCACTATCTGGAATGTCTGCTATATTGCCTTGGGCATTTTCAGGAATCTGTGTATTTTCACCGCCTTCTATGGGAGAGCCTGATACATTTTCTTGCATATTCTCACTATCACCTCCCACGGACGAGTCTGGCATATTGCCTTGCGTGCTCTCAGGAATTTCGTTGTATCCACCATTTTCTATTTGAGAATCTGGCACATCTCCTTGCATACTCTCATCGGTATGTCCACCATTTTGCACAGGAGAATCTGGAATATCTCCTTGTGTATCAGTATATCCACCACCTTCTGCAGGAGAGTCTGGCATATTGCCTTGTGTACTCTCAGGCATCTCAGCATGTCCACCACCTTCTGTAGGAGAGTCTGGTTTCGTACTTTCTGAACCAAAATCAGACATATAAGGGTCTCTACTGTTTTTATGTTCTTCTATGCTCTCTAGATCATGATTTGCTTCTGTCTGCATTGAGGCATTTGCAGTATCAGATATCATCATTTCATCTGCTGGCACTGTGCTATTTTCTACTTTTGTATCTTCTCTATGATAATGATCTAAAACACCCGAATGACTCACTTTTTTAACGCGTCTATATTTATATTTAAGTGTTGCCTTATGCGATGATAAATTACGTTTTTTATACAAAGCTTTAAAATTAGCCAAAACAGACAGGCGCTGTGATTTACGAAAATCACTCATGCTTATCACATTGGCATTAAGAGTTGTTACAAAAAATATAGTAATAAAAAAGATTATAAATTTTTTCATACAAGATTATAACATGCTTTAATGCAGTTTTGATGTAGAGATATTTGAAAGTTGCATCGTAAAACTTGTACCTAGACCTAATTTTGAATCTACCTCTATTGCGATATCGTGCAAGCGCGCCACTTCAGCTACTATATATAAACCTAAACCTATGCCCTTACTCTCTTTTGCTTCACGGTAATATTTGTCAAAAACTTTTTTAGGGTATTTGATTCCCACCCCCTCATCTTTCACTATCAAACGAGTATCGTGAAGTATAATGGAGACTTTTCGTTTTGCAGGAGAGTATTTTATGGCATTTAAAACTATATTATCTATCATACGAAGCAGAGCTAATTTATCAGCAAAAACTTCATATGAGTGGGCATCTATTCTAATATTTATACTTTTACGCAGACTAGCATAATAATATTCTCGCTCTTGCAAGATATAGCCTAAGTCAAAGAGCTCTTTTTTCAACTCATACTGCCCCACTTTTACACTAAAAAGTAGCTGCTCTTCAAGTGACTCTACTTGCTCAACACCTTGGAGTAAACGCAAAGCTTTTGTTTTTATCTTCTCATCTTTTATGGCTTTTTTTATACTCTGCGCATTCATTCTAATAACACTTAAGGGGGTATTTATATCGTGAACAATTCCATTTATAAAGCCATCCATTGCAACAACAGCCTCTCGCATGGGTCGCAAAGAGAGGTGTGCTAAAAAATAGCCAAAAGGTAAAATAAGCACTAAGGCTAGTAAAAAAGCATACAATATCTCTCTATAAACTATATGAAGCTTTTCATCTATAACTACAGGAAGCATCTTGCATTCTGGTGCAGAGGGGAGTATTCTTTGCAGGTGCTTGCATTCAGAAAAATCAAGTCTGTTTTCAACTTTTTGCTCTTGAAAATAACGCTGACGCTCTTTATAATAATACAAAGATGCCAAAGCGGAAAAAAGAAAAATAAGAGCTACAGTGTATATAAAGAAAAAACGTAAAAAACTGTGACGCTCATAAGAGTTTAAAGCGATAACCTACTCCTTTGACATTTTCTATAAGTGCGCATCCCTCGATATAACGTTTCAAATTTTTAATATAAGTACGAAAAGTTGCGATAGAGATAGTTGCCTCACTGATCTCATTTATTATACTATCCGTTGGAAGAAGTTGGTCTTGATGCGCTATAAAGTAATGAATAAGCTCAAATTCTCTAGGAGGTAGTTTTGACTCCTTACCCTTACATGTAAGCCTATAGCTCTCTGGGTCTATAGCAAAATCTTTTGATAATTGCGAGGCTTTATGTTGAGGAAGTTTTGAAGCGATACGGATAAGTAGTTCGTCTAAATCGAAAGGTTTTTTTATATAATCATTAGCACCAACACCAAAACCTTCACGCAAATCTTCTACCTGATTACGAGATGTCATAAAGATTGTAGAAGTCTGATCTCCACTCTCCCTAAGAGATTTGAGCAGTTCAAATCCATTTATACCAGGAACATTCACATCAAAAAGATACAAATCAAATCTCTCATCATAGCTAATATCAATAACGCTATCAGATTCTTCAGCCCAAGTTACACTATACCCAACATCTTCAAGCTCATCTATAACACTCTGCGCAAGTAAAGAGTCATCTTCTAATAATAATATTTTGTGCACACATATCCAATTCATTTCTATTTTGCTTATGAAAGTATAGCAATAAATCTCTTCTACGCTAGAATGTCACTATGATTTCTCAAGACTCCATAGAGGCACTCAAAGCCCAACTTGATATTGTTGATGTTATTGGCAATTATATTGAGATTAAAAGAGCAGGGGCTAATTTTAAGGCACCTTGCCCTTTTCATGATGAAAAATCACCTAGCTTTGTTATCAGCCCTGCCAAACAGATTTACCACTGTTTTGGCTGTGGAGCTGGTGGCGATGCTATCAAATTTACTATGGAATACGAAAAACTCAACTACCCAGAAGCCATTGAAAAATTAGCAGATACTTATAATTTTACTCTTCATTATGAAAACAATCGTGGTCCTAAAAAAGAGAAATCTCTTCTTGTAGAAAAACTTGCAAAATATTATATACCTCTTCTCTCAAAAACTCCCAATGCACTTAATTATCTTAAAGAGCGTGGCATATTTGAATCAAGTATTGAGTGTTTTGGCATTGGGTATGCTCCTGCTTCACACATGAGTATAGAATTTTTAAAGCAGCAGATGTTTACAATGCCCGAAGCGATAGAGCTTGGCGTTGTTGGTCAGGGAGAGAGTAATATTTATGCACGTTTTATTGAAAGAATTACCTTTCCAATTCATAGCCCCAATGGTACCTTAGTTGGATTTGGTGGGCGGACTATTAGCGGTCATCAGGCAAAATATGTCAATTCTCCTCAAAGTAGAATCTTTAATAAATCACGCTTGCTATATGCTTATCACTTAGCAAAAGAGACTATTTATCGTAAAAAAGAGATGATAGTCACAGAGGGCTATCTTGATGTTGTGATGCTACATCAAGCTGGTTTCACTCAAGCAGTTGCAACTCTTGGAACAGCACTAACGCCAGATCATCTGCCACTACTGCGAAAAGGTGCACCTCGAATCATCATGGCTTATGATGGTGACAGTGCAGGACGAAAGGCAGCTCTTAAGGCAGCGCAACTTTTAAGTGCCTCAGGTTTCGATGGTGGCGTTATTCTTTTTGAAGGAGGATTAGATCCTGCTGACATGGTCAAATCAGGGCAGATAGAAGTACTTAATCGCCTCTTTTTGAAGCCACTACCTTTTATAGAGTTTGTATTAACGCAAATTTTACTCAATTACGACTTAGGCAATCCAAAAGACAAAGAGAGTGCCCTTAATGAATGCATAGCTTACCTAAAAACTCTCTCTCCTATACTTCAAGAAGAGTATCGTCCATATCTAGCTTCTATCTTAGGAATCAGTCCCTCCTTGGTACGCTTAACGCGTTCGTCTTCATCACCCGTTGCCCCTAACGAGCTTGTGATTCATGATATATGGGAGCTTAGTCTCGTTAAAACTATTATCGAACACCCTCACTTTACCAATCAAATTTTAAACTACATAAAACCATCACTTTTACAATATCATCGCGAAGAGTTTGAGCTTGCTTTAGCAAAACAGCTTGATAATCCACGCCTTATGGCTATTAGTGTAAATACTCAGATTAATGCTTTTTCAAGTAGTGAAATCTTAAAATCAGAACTGATAACTTTCTTAGGAAATTATTACAATAAAGAATTGAAAAAAGTAATATCTCAAAATACGCTAAAATTCGAAAAGAAAACATTTTTGATACGCTCATATCGTGACAAAATAGCAAAATTAAAACGGGGTGAACTCGTTAGTTTTGAGGGATAAATCCTTACATGTAAGGCTTGTTGCTCAACAAAGGAAAAATAGATGAAAGCAATCGCACTTTTTAGTGGTGGTTTAGACTCAACACTCGCAATGAAAATGATAATCGATCAAGGCATTGAAGTTATCGCTTATAATATCAGTACAGGATTTGGTGCCACAAAAGATAGAAAAGAGCATATGCAAAGTATGTGTAGCCAAGTTGGCGCAAAACTTAAAATCATAGATATTCAAAATGAATTTTTACAAGATGTTCTCTTTAGTCCAAAGCATGGCTACGGAAAACATTTTAATCCATGTATAGATTGTCACGGGAAAATGTTTGCCGTTGCAAGACGATTAATGCAAGAAGAGGGAGCAAGCTTTTTGATTTCAGGTGAAGTTCTCGGGCAACGACCTATGAGTCAAAACTCTGATGCCTTAAAAATGGTGCTCAATGAGGGCAATGTTGAAGGCTTACTTCTGCGCCCTATGAGTGCAAAATGTCTTGAACCTACAATTGCCGAGATAAAAGGCTGGGTCGATAGAGAAAAACTTGAGGGCATAAGTGGCCGTAACCGTGAGCGCCAATTAGAGCTTGCTAAAGAGTTTGGACTGAGTGACTATGAGAGCCCAGGAGGTGGGTGTCTACTCACTGATGAGAATTTTGCCCGTAAAATGCGTGACTTTATCGCTCATGATACTTTTGAAGTGCGTGATATCCCTGTTGTAAAATACGGTCGCCAACTTCGCCTTAGCGATGGCGCCAAGCTTGTTATTGGTCGCAATCAAGAAGATAACACACAGATTCAAGCGATAGAAAATGACAAATATATTCACATTAAAACTGTTGGTATGCCTGGGCCTCACGCACTTATCTCTCGTAATGCAAGCGAAGAAGATAAAAAATTAGCTACAAAACTCATCTTAACATACTGTAAAACTTTACCAGAAAAAAGCTATACTTTAGACTTTGAAGGTGAGAGTATAGAAAATTCACCTTTTGCTAGCAAAGAGGGATTTACGAAATATTTTGTGTAAAATACAGTATACTTATACATCAACAAGGAGTTATCATGGCTGGAATCCGCTTCTCTTTTATGAATTATCCAAGTCTTGTTCAGCTTAACATCGGTATTGCTGATCGACTTGACGAAAACAGAGCAGAGAGCTTTACGCTTCTTTTTTGTGATTTTTCTGATCTTGCTCTTGAAACTATTGATGAGTGTTTAGAGCAGATTTTGCGCACTTCAGATGCTATTGTTCATTTTGATCATTATTATTTTTTTGTTCTGCCATACACAGATAAATATGGCGCAACTATTGTAAAAAATATGTTTGAAGAATTTTTTAACACCTATATTCGTTCAACAGCAATTAGCTACCCTATAAATGGGGAAAATCCTCAAGAGTTATTTGAAGCGATACAAACAAAAACTAAAAAAGAGCACAATATTTATCTTGAATGCCTAGATCATCCTCAGTTTTCATAATTTAAGAAAAATATCTGTATAATCACTCTCTCAAACTTCAATGGGGGCATTAGCTCAGCTGGGAGAGCGCTTCGCTGGCAGCGAAGAGGTCAGCGGTTCGATCCCGCTATGCTCCACCAACTACAATATCCAAATAACTCCAAATAAATTCAAAAATCCCCATAAAACAGCAGGGCTTGCATCAATAATTCGATTTTTTACTCCTCTCCCTCTATGATTGCCCACTGCGAAAACGGCATCATCATAACTTTTGCAAAAGGGTGGTGTAGACTTCCTTCAGAGCCGACTGTAACAACTTCTACATGTAAGACATTATTTTCAATAATAAAAGCTTCAATACTCTCTATCTTTTTAAATAGAGCATCTTGCACAGCAAAAGGCATACATAAGACTATGCGTTGATGCTCAGGAAGATAAAAATCAATACCTTCTGTATAGTAAAGAGTAAAGTCACGTTTAATCATCTCTAAAAAGATAAGATTTTCAAAAAGGCGTATAAAGTGTTTTTGTGTGCTTAGTGCATTTTTTATGGCGATATCACAGAGATAGAGCTTTTTTGTAGCGCGAGTATGTCCATATTTTTCAAGTTGATAGATATAACGCTTTGCCAAAAGAGAATCCACATTCTCATAGAGCTTATCTTTTGAGAGACGACGTTCACTTTTAAGTCGCTCATAGATGCTAAAAGCAGAAAGTTTTAAAGCAGTATTTTTAGCTATAAAATTTAAAATATCAAATTCTATATCACTAAGCCGTAAGCAGAGTTGCTCTTGCAGATAGAGATGGCGTGACTCACTAGGCATAAAATGCATAGCAGGATAGCCACCAAGTTGTAAAAAATGATTGAGTGCGGTAGAGTCGTATTTTGCTTCATACGCTAAAAACTCTTCATAATCAAGCGGATTTATAAGAAGAGGTTTTAAAGCTATACCTTTTATAGGTGTTTCTGATGAGATGAGAAGTTGAGCGATAGCAGGGAGTTTGATAGCTTCATTATAGTTATCCAAAACTAAAATTTCTATTGTATTGTTATGGCAAAAATTCTCAAGAGAGCTGTTGAGTTTATCTATATCTAAGCGTCTATCTCTGCAATCTATATAGAGATAGCTCTTT
>CAMZLS010000060.1 GCA_947311765.1 uncultured Helicobacteraceae bacterium | reverse complement strand
TTTCTCTGCCCAAAATATCTAATAATTCATCTCTTAAATCTTTGTTAGCTATGGTTTTAAATTCAAATATATTATCTTTTTCTTTTAGGAGATTACTATTTAATATTTCAGCTATACAAATATTGCTCCTATCGTAGATAACTTTTTCTTGTATCATTTTTATAATTGGTAGTGTTATAGGGACTGCCGATAGTGCAATAAGTAGTTCTTGTGCTTTTAAAGAAGATGATTCAAAAAACTTTTCAATATATCCTTTTGCATCTGCTAAATAACTGTTTTCTTCTCTTTTATCTTGTAGTAAAGGGGTATCAAAAATTGCTCCATCTAACTTAATATCGTCTTTTCCTAAAAGTGCATCGCCTACCTTTTTTAGGCTGGATAGCTCAAGATAAACAATAGGGAGTTTGATACTACTGTCTTCTATAAAAACATCTATATCACTTGAGTAGCTGTTTGAGAAGGGGGACTCCTTTGTTGGTTTTATTTTTGTTATATTGGCATTTGATAGATAAGAGTTTTGCCACATTCGATACGGCAACATCTGTACGATAAAGGTTGAAAATATTTTAAATATCTTTTGAAAACTATAAAAATATTGTTGCCAATTTTGTGACTGCATATCTGTGAGTATAAAAACTATTCCATTTTTATCTATATTTGACAACTCTTTTATATTGTATAGCTTTTTTGTTTTTTTGTTTTTGTAAAATTTAGCATCTCTAAAATAATAACTATCAACAGATTTAAAAGCACCACTGTAAGCAAGCAGCTTTTGATACTGTTCTATCATCTCTTGCCATACCGACATACTGCCACTAATATCTATAAAAAGATAGAGTTTGTATCGTTTCTCTTTTTTAGGTTTAAAGAGAGGGAAAACAATATTTGCATTTGCTATATACTCTACTGTTTTATCCTCTTCAAAAATTACTCTTTTTTTTGATGGCACTTTTTGCCTAAAAGGTAGTAGATAGTGCATTAGTTGGCTTTTGTCCGCAAAGTAGCCTTGATGAGAAATATTGATACTATTTGTTTTACTTGTGGAATTATCTATCTTTAGGGGTATATTTTTATCGACATGCTCTTGTATAAGATGGGGTTTCTGTGGTTTTTGAACTTGTGTCTCTTCTTGTTTTTTGTTTTTTGTGTTTGGGGTAACAGTTTGGGGTCTATTAGATTTAGTAGTATTTGCTTCTTGTGGTGCTTGATAGTTATAACGATTTGTTGTTGTATGCAAATATTTATTTAACCACAATATCTCTGATATAGTAATAGCATCTAACTCTTTAACAGCATTGATAGATAAAAACTCTTCTAAATTAAAATGTTGCAAATCTTTTACTCCACCAATGGCTTAAATATATTTTCTATGAGAGGGTTAACTTGTAGCTCCTCCAAATCACTATCACTTATAATACCTTTGGCTCTAAGATAGATAGCATTTAAGAGCTGGTCTGTCGCTATATTGTCATCTGATTCTTCTCTTTTTTCTATAAAGAACTCTATTATTTTTTCATCATTGCTGTCTGCATCTATATTTAGATTTGATTTGATTATTCTTATTAACTCATCTTTACTTGGTGCTTTAAGCTCTATATGGAGGCATCTTCTCATAAAAGCAGGTGGAAAGTCTCTCTCTCCATTACTTGTCATGATGATAATAGGAAATATTTTGCACTCTACTTTACCGTTATTAATATCTACTTTTTTACCATCTACAGTTTCAATTTCCATTGAAGTATCTGTTTGTAATCTTTTGAGCTCGGGGATCTCAAAGTATCCCTCTTCAAAGATATGCAATAGGTCATTTGGTAAATCGGCATCACTTTTATCAAGCTCATCTATAAGTAAAACTTTTGGTTTTTTTTCTGCTACAAAAGCACTGCCTAGTGACTCTAATTTTAGATAGTTTTCTATATCGGTTGAGATATTTTCATCTTCTTTCTTCAGCTGTATATCTTGCAATCTTCCGAGTGCGTCATAGCTATATAAAGCATCTTTTAGTGTTGATTGTGTTGTTATTTGCCAATGCAAATGCTTACCTAAATCTAATGCTTTTGCAATAGCTTTTGACAATGCAGACTTACCAATACCAGGTTTTCCTGTTACTAAAATAGGTCTTCTAAGAATTAAAGCAGCTTTTACAATCTCTATTTCCAAACCCTCAGTTGTTGGGACATAGCTTATATTTTTATTGCCATTTTTATAATCTCTCCATGGTGGACTTGGGATATTACTAAGTAGATCACTAATACTTTCATACTTTTCGTCACCATTAGTAAGTAGTCTATTTTTTAACTCTTCTATCATCTTTTTCTCCTCTTTTTAGTAGTATGTATTTGGGTCGTCATACATCATGCTGATTGGCTCATTATTTAGTGCATAGTAGTCTTGTTGCAATGTAGATTCATTGAAGCTATTTATGGTAAATGTGCTTTCGTTTGTTTTCCATATCATGATAAAACTCATTTCAGTCTTTAATAAATAGCCAAAGTGTTTTTCCTCTAAAATATTTTCAGCTAAAATACCTTTTTCATTCATATTATTGCCTACTTTTCTTAGTTTGTCTTCACTATCTATAAAGAACAATCCACTTTTTCCCATAAGCTTATTCCAAGTTGGAACAAGCTTGTCTTGCTTAAGTTTTTCGCTCATGTTATATCTGTTGTAATCTCTTATATTCACTTTTGCAAGAGTGCTCAAAGAGCAATTAAATTCAACCTCCCAAAGATTTATATCTTTTGTCATTAAATTAGTTGGCAACACCAAATCCACAGTAGGATTATCTGTGCCTACATATTCCATTATATCTTTAGTCAATTTATCTTTATTCTCTTTTAAGTTATATATATATGAGTTTACTCCATCTCTTTTATGTGATAAAATTTTATTTTTAAAAGTTACTTCATAAATATTCTCATTTTCTTCTCTAAAAATAATTGTGATATGTGGTTCACTTCTATTTGCTGTTATCTCTTTACAGTTATTGGGTGGATTTTCTCTTAAATAGTTATCTAAAGCTCCATCTTCATTTAAATCATTTATGATACAAGAAAATTGGTTGTTGTTGTAGATATGAGAAATAATCTCTTTTACATCAGAGTATTTTTTAAGTTCTAAAGTAATATTTC
>CAMZLS010000059.1 GCA_947311765.1 uncultured Helicobacteraceae bacterium | reverse complement strand
TTGGATACTCTGGAACTATAACAAATGTTTTAGCGGTTCAAAACAGTGTTGATAAAGATACATTTGACAGTTCAACTATCGAAACAGGAAATGATAAACTACTTATCGATAACGATACAGACATCACAAAAACACATGTTGTCAATGGTACATTTAAAGCTGTTGGTGGTGGTATCTATATGAAAAATGATGCTGGTATGACTTTAGACAATGTAAAAGTTATCCTTAACAATCCTGTAACAGCTTCTCAAGAAGTGGTAAAACACCGTACTGAAGATGTGTACAACACAAATAAAATATTTGCTAAAAATACAGGTGTTTGTTTAAAAAATACTCAAAATGAGACTGCACTATTTGCTGCAACTAACTCAAAAGACACAGGAAGCTCTGCTGCTGACTTCTGGCCAACAAAAGTACAAAGTTCTGCGAATGTTCATGAAAATGATGACACTACATGTAACGGTGCTGATGAAGCTTCTATCTGGAAAGGGAAAGCTGGTTCTAACGACGCTTTAGAAAAATAGATCTCTCTGCGATGATGGATTGTATCCATCATCATCCCCCCCCCTCTTGTAACCAATTTGTAACTTTACAGTAACTCGAAAGAGACCAATATCAACTACAATCCCAAAAAAAACAATGGAGTTCTTATGCTCAAATGGAAAAATAGATGAAACAGTTTTTATCTGCAGTGATACTTCTCTTCGCTCTAACACTCAACGCCTCTGAAAATTTTGGCTCATTAAGCTTTATACTGCTTAAAAATGGTAGCCCTTTACAAGGTACTGAGGTTACTATCGATAAGAAGACAAAGCTCTATACCGATGAAGATGGTTACATAAACAGACGCCTCAGCGCAGGGAAGCATCAGCTTGAGGTTTTAGGAAGTGAAAATGGTATTGCAATCGCATACGCTAAAAAGAGTTTTGAGATTTTAGCTAATGCGGATACGCAGATTATCATGACACTCGATAATAAAAATAGTCTTGTTTTAGATGATATAGAGACCCCGAAATCTTCAAATACTATTGCTCATCAAGATGATAATAAGTCCTTAGAAAAAGGAATATTAACTATCAAAGTGTTTGATTCTGAAAAGAAAAAGCCTATCAAAGATGCTAGAGTTTTCGTAAGAGGCTTGCCAATACAAGGCAAAACTGATAGTAACGGTACTTTTAGCACAGAACTTCCAGAGGGTTTGCGAACTATATCTATCATTCACGGTAAATTTAGCTCCTTTACTCTTAATAACATAGAGATTAGCGCAAAAAAAACGACACATAGGGACGTAGAGATGACTCCAGCGAGTTTAGAACTTGAAGAGTTTGTTGTTTTGATACCAAATATCTCAGGAAGTATCGCAGCGGTTATCTCAGAGCAGAGAAATAGTGATGTTGTTGGGGATATGCTAGGAAGTGAACAGTTTTCCAAAAGTGGTGACAGTGATGTGGCAAGCGCACTCAAGCGAGCAAGTGGACTCACAATCGTTGGCGGAAAGTATGTCTATGTGCGTGGTTTAGGTGATAGGTACTCTACCATCTTATTTAATGACCTCTATGTTCCCTCTCCAAATCCAACTAAACGTGTTGTTCCTTTAGATATCTTTCCAACCTCTGTTGTAAAAAGTATCGCTATTCAAAAAGCATATACAGCTGATCTTCCTGGAAGTTTTGCAGGAGGAACTATTATGATTAACAGTCTTGATATTCCTAAAAATGATGGCTTTTTAAAGGCAGAAGTAGAACTCAAAACAAATAGTGCTACAGAAAAAAATGCTATACAAAATCCCGATAATTCTAAAGGGCTTCCTTCTAGTGTTATCTCTGCTAGCGATAACTTTCAAGAGATATATTTTGATAAAGATATAGATAAAGATATGGCAAGATATCGTTCATTTAACAAGGGAAAATCTCAACTCCCTCCTGGATATAAACTCTCACTCTCAGGTGGAAAAAGTTTTGATACAGATATGGACTTCAAGTTTGGTATCACAGGTTCCGTTTTTTATCAAAGCGAAGCAGATCAGAAAGATGTTTTTTATAATAAGTTTATTTACAACAGCTCTTCAAAAGAGCATCAGCTAGAAGAGCAAGCAGAGCGTAGTATCACAGCTTTTGAGACAAAATATGGCGGTCTTGTCAGCCTTGGCGCACAGAGTGATGATGGGAATAATAAACTCAAATATACACTTTTCAATATGAATCAGTTTAACGACACTACAACAAGTGGTACGACAACATTTATAGGTTCGGCTTATCCGTATGATTTAACCTATTTTGAGTATTTAGAGCAGAAGATTATGCTCCATCAATTTAACGGTGAGCATAATATCATCTTTGGCAAAGATACAGATGGCTATTTTGATAACCTTATCATAAAGTGGGCTGCTGAAACAGGTGAAGCGACTCGTGGTGAACCAGGAACTGTGGAGTATCAATATGATCATATCTATAGCGCTCCCACTTTAAATAAAAAGACTTGGTACCTTTATGGTGATTTAAAAGATACAATTACAAATTACCGCGTGGATATGTCACTGCCATTTTTATTCAATGAGCGTGACAACTCCACAGATTTTGGTCTTTTTATCTATAACAAAGAGCGTACCCTTGATAACAGACGCTATAAAATGCAGCACTCCTTTGCAAATAACGACCCTATCTTAGAGGGAGATATTGATACAATTTTCACTGAAAACAATATAGATAATCTAAGCTTCTCTACAAACTACCGTCCAGCTGACTCTTATAAAGCAACACAGGATTTGCAGGCATTTTATCTTAAACAGCTCCTCTCTGTCGCAACTGATTTAGATATTATTGCAAGCGTGCGCTACGAGTCTTCAAAACAAGAACTCATTGATGCACAATCATCAAAAGCGTATGATCCACTTGAGACAGATGACTGGCTCCCTGGTCTTGGTATGACGTATCGCTTAAATGAGGATATGCAGTTTCGTATTGCTTACTCAAATACTATCACACGCCCGGACTTTAGAGAATTTAGTCCAAACCGTTTTAAAGACCCAATTACAGGTGATATTATTTTTGGATATCCTGGATTGAAACAGACAGAGATTACAAACTATGATATAAAATATGAGTGGTATATGAGTGCAGATGAGCTCTTCTCTTTTGCACTCTTTAAAAAAGATTTCATCAACCCTATCGAAACTATCCAATCACTCGATGTTCAAAGTGATGCAAGCAATCAGATAGTCTCTTTTAGAAATGCTGATGGCGCTAATAGTTACGGATTTGAGTTAGATCTTCGTAAGAGATTTGATTTTATAGATGAGCGTCTTGAGTCTCTCTTACTTGCAACAAACTTTGCTTATATCCAGTCACAAGTGCAAATTACACGCAATAGTGATGATGAGATGACCGCGAACCTAACGACCACAGACAGACCAATGATGGGGCAGTCGCCCTATGTTGTGAATGTTGCCTTAGGGTATGATGATAGAGAGACAGGAAACAGCGCTCTTTTGCTCTATAATGAGATTGGAGAGCGTCTTGTATCGCTCGGAACCTTTGGAAATGCTGATAAGTATGAGCAACCCTTTGCAAAGATGGATTTTGTAGCAAAATGGAAGCTCAACAACACCTACGAAGAGAGTAGTGATTTCACCTATGCTATGAAACTCAAAGCAGAAAATCTGCTTGATAGTGAAGTGAAAATTACGCAAGCAGGCAATGACACCTTTTACTTTAAACCAGGACAGAAATTCACACTCTCTTTTTCTGTTAAATACTAAGGGTTACAACTTGGTAACACTATTTCCAAGTTCTGTAACCCTCTTGCAATGCAATTGTTTCACGATTGCATCAAACAAACATAAAGATTATAAAGATGAAAGCACAAATATTAATTGTTGAAGATGATGTAGATCTCATTGAATTATTAGAGTACCGACTTGCTAAAGAAGGTTATGAGACACTAGGCTTTTTAAATACAAAAAATGTTAAACGCGCCCTCAAAGAAGAGTTAGTAGATCTTATCATAATGGATAGAAATCTACCAGATATAGAGGGAAGTGAATTTATCTCTATGATTCGGGAAAAAGATGGGATTGATATTCCTGTTATTTATCTTTCTGCAAAAGATAGTAAACTTAATATCGAAGAAGGTTTTTTACGTGGCGCTGATGACTATGTGACAAAACCTTTTGAGATGAGCGAGCTTATTTTTCGTATTGATGCTGTTTTAAGACGTACTAAAAAAAATATGCAGACA
>CAMZLS010000058.1 GCA_947311765.1 uncultured Helicobacteraceae bacterium | reverse complement strand
GTGGGTTTACACAGTTAGGTTTACACTCTCTCAAACTTCTAAAAACTCTTCACCTCAAAACTACTACAGAGGATTTTATACTATCTCTCTACATTTTTTAAAATCTATAAAAGTAAAAAGTCCGAGAGATTTTATAACTTTATCATATGCAGGATTTGAGATAAAATTTTGTGAATCTATTGTAATATCTTCCATATAAACAATATCCCAAATATAGACAAAAGGTGTATTGTAAATAGGATAAACTCCTCTACCTAAATTGAAAAAATCACTATCAATAAGTTTATCATAAAAAGAATTTGTTGATTTTTGAGATTTTCTTAGTTTCGGATGGAAAAGTTTAGTAAAACAATTATTCAAAAACAAGAAGCGTCAATAATACAAGAGTGGACAGAAAATAGCGTAGATATAAAGCTTACAATGTGGGGTATGAAACTCTCTAAAAGGCTCTATCACAACGCTAAAGAAGTATCTGCAAAGACTCAAGGCATTATAAATAGAGCCATCAAAGAGAATAAAACTATAGCCGAGATTTCAAAACTTCTTTATGAGGGATATAATTTTAAGATAGATCCTTTACATGTAAAGCAAAAAAATACCATTCCAAAATGGCTCAAGAGAGAGTTAGAAAAAGAGCCAGAGGAGAGAAGCTTTGCACAAGCGAGTAGTATCAAAACTCCTGCCCTAAAAGCAGCTTATACCAAAGCACTCAAAACGAAGTCATTTAATATGCAAGAGCAGGAACTAAAGAGAGCGTTTTATGAGAAGAGCCGATACTATGCAAACCGTATCGCGCAAAATGAAGTAATGAAAGCTTATAGTGTAAAAAGAGCAAAGATGCTTCTTGAAAATGATGATGTAGCAGTCGTAAGAGTGCATATGAGCCAGACGCATCCAAGGGTAGATATCTGCGACTATCATTCAAAGGTTGATAAGTTTGGATTAGGCAAAGGCGTGTATCCTAAAAAACTTGCACCTATACCTCCATATCATCCACACTGCAGATGTAGTCTCTTAGAGATATCTATGAGCGACAAGAGTGCAAAATACAATCCAAAAGCAGACAGAGAGCTGATGGATACCTTTAATAATTATGAGCGTTCTTTGATAGTTGGAAGTAAGAGGCGTTTGGATATGTTCTTGAAAAGTGGTGATGTACTGAAAAACTCTGTTATTGGCTTCCCTGCGTATGTGAAAGATGTTAGTGAGATTAAGGCGCTTGGGTATAATGGTGGGATGGAAAATATACAAGATAAAATAATTGCAAGATTTAAAAACGAAGAAGATGATATATATGGAAATTTTGCAACTCTATGGCAAAGTGCAGACAGCTTTGAGCAACATATTGCAAAAAGGGTAAGTCTTAGTCATGTTGTTAATAAAAACGATTATATCTATAAGACTTTATTGTGTTTAGCATCATCAAAAGATTATGTTTTAGCTGAGCATAATAAGAGCTGGGACAACATATGCTATAATAGCAATAAGGATTGGGCTGTGGTATTTAATGAGCATGGTCAAATTATGACTAGCTACAAAATAGAAGAGACATCTTTAGACTTTGAGGCAAAGCATAAAAAATATAATGCAAAAATAACAAAAGGGAGAACAGATGAAAAATTTAGAAAGTACTTTAACAGCATTAGAAAGTAATACAAACTTTTTTGATATTACTGTTTTTGAAGAGGAAATGATGGACATTCCATATCAGATAAGTCTGATTGATGAAAATATAAAAAGCCTTACGAAAAAACAGTACGAAAAGTTTATTGGAATTTTAGCTGTTATCTTAAAAAAAGCAGAAATAGCAAAGTACAATACTGATATGCAAAAAAATATACTTATTGATATTAGAAATAGTGCAAATGGTGAGTATAAAAAAGTAGCTTAAAAACTCTTCACCTCAAAACTACTACAGAGGATTTTATACTCAGGTATTCTATCCTCATCACTAATAGTATTCACCCACTTGCAAAAATAAGGCTCTAGGCCTGGTTCTAGCTTCTGGCGTATCTCTTTTTCTAAATCATATAATTTATCATAGATAACATCAAGACCATCAAACTCGCTCAAATTAAAGCCATAGTATATTTTGACTTGATGAAGCGTGTGTTTATATTCTGCTCCTTGGCTATTTCCTGCAACTATGCGTATTATTGGATAGTCAGCAGGTGAAAGAGACGCTTCTAAACCTATCTTACATGTAATTATATTTGGAATATTTGATGAAACTGAGGCAGAACTATTATTAAAACACAGACTTAATAAAAAAATAGAACTCTTACATGTAAAGCTTCCGCAAATATCAAGATACCATAAGCGAGTTCGTGATGTCTTAGTAAACATGTCATATCAAATGGGCGTAAATGGTGTTCTTAAATTTAAGAATATGATCAGAGCATTAGATGCAAATGATTTTAAAAAAGCGAGCGAAGAGATGCTTGATAGCAAATAGGCAAAGAAAGATAGTCCAAAAAGAGCAAAGAAATTGAGTAAAAAAATATCAAGTTAAATTCTAAATAAGGGTTGATTTAAGGGTCATAATTTTAAAATACTTGTTGATGATACCATAAACAAGCGCTTCGTTAATCTCAGGACCCACCACGTAGCACAAGGCCGTGTAAGCCTTTTATAAACTCCCTTGATTTTTGACTCTCGCGAATAAATCTCCACTTTATTTTTTTTAGATATTATACTGTACATATTAGCAATAGGATGTACATTTGGAAACTTGGATGAAACTTTTAGAGGCAGATGATTTTATAGGTATTAAAAAATACCTTAAATCTGGTGCTAATATAAATGAAGTAAACGATCATGATGAATCAGTCTTGGCAATTGCCTTGCGTTTGCATTGTGAGCAAGAGATTATTGATCTGTTGCTTGACTCTGGTGCGAATACTGATGAGATTGACGAAGAAGGAGTGAGTATTTTTGATTATACTATCACATATAATAATAGTAAACTCTTTCACAAGCTTATAAAAGATGGTATGGATATTAATCAAACACATAGAAAAAGCCGTTTTACGCCACTTATGGCAGCTGTGTGTTATTCTCGTTTAGAGATGGCTAAGACATTGATATTGAATGGAGCCGATAAAGATGCTCAAGATTTCAAAGGTTTTAAAGCTTTTGATTTTGCACGAAAAATGAAAAAAACAGCAATGTTGGAGCTTTTAGAGTCTTGCTAGTTCTTGGTGGTGCGCATCTTGGAGTTGTTATGATACTTGAGAAGCATCATATTTTGATAGATATGATGTTTTATTTTTTCTTTAGGAGGTTCGTTTTAAGATGGCAACAGTTTTAATTATTGGTGCAGGTGGAGTTGGGCGCGTAGTTGCGCATAAATGTGTACAAAATTCGCAAACCTTTGATAAGATTATTTTAGCTTCGCGTACTTTAAGTAAATGTGCAGCTATTCAAAAAGAGCTTCCACAAGGAAGTATTGAAATTGCAAAAGTAGATGCAGATAATGTTAGTGAAGTTGTTGCACTTATTCAAGAAGTAAAAGCTGATATCTTGATAAATGTAGCGCTTCCTTATCAAGATTTAACTTTGATGGATGCTTGCTTAGAAGCTAAGATAGACTATCTCGATACGGCAAATTATGAGCATCCTGATGAGGCAAAATTTGAGTACAAAGAGCAATGGGCACGGCATGAAAAGTTTAAAGAAACCAATCTTTTTGCACTCCTTGGTAGTGGCTTTGACCCTGGCGTGACTAATGTGTTTTGCGCGTATGCTCAAAAACATTATTTTGATGAAATCCATACCATTGATATCTTAGACTGTAATGGTGGAGACCATGGCTACCCTTTTGCAACAAACTTCAATCCTGAGATAAATCTTCGTGAAGTGAGCGCAAAAGGACGGTATTGGGAAGAGGGCAAGTGGATAGAGACAGAGCCTATGCAGGTCCATATGCCTTGGGATTATCCTGAAATTGGTCTAAAAGAGAGTTATCTACTTTATCATGAAGAGATGGAATCTTTAGTAAAGCATATTAAAGGCCTCAAGCGCATTCGTTTTTTTATGACCTTTGGTGAGAGTTATTTGATGCATATGAAGGCCTTGGAAAATGTCGGAATGTTAGGCATAGAAGCGGTAGAGCACAAGGGGCAAAAAATCATTCCTATAGAGTTTTTAGCCACCTTGCTTCCTGATCCTGCTTTCTTAGGTGAACGCACAAAAGGAAAGACAAATATTGGCATTGTAGCTGAAGGAGTTAAAGATGGCAAGAGAAAGAAAATCTATATCTACCAAGTGAGTGATCATGAAAAATGCTACGCTGAAGTAAAATCTCAAGCAGTCTCTTATACTACGGGGGTTCCTGCTATGATTGGTGCAAAATTGATGGTAGAAAAAAAATGGCAAGCGCATGGGGTTTACAATATGGAGCAATTTGAGCCAGATTTTTTTATGGAAGAGCTAAATATTCAAGGTTTGCCTTGGAAACTAATAGAACTTTGATATAATAAGCTTTATATTCCAAAGGAGAACAATTGAATTTACCTGCCATACAAGATCTACCAATTCCACCGTTGCCTATAGAGATTCCTCTATTGTTACATCCAGCAGTAGCACATTTTGCTATCGCTATACCTGTTGTTATTTTACTTTTAGAAGTGATAAATAATTTTCTTAAACGTCGTTCCGTCTCTGTGATTTCACTTTTGTTAATTGTTTTAACAATGATTATTTTTGTAGGACTTTTTCTTACTGGAAAAAAAGATGGTTCAGAGGCGTATGCATTGCTGAATGAAGCAGCTCAGGCTGATTTTAAAGAGCACAAACTTCTTGGTCTGTATCTAATCTATGCTACGGCAGGTATCTTTGTATTAAAACTTCTTTCAATGCTTAAGATAGGATTCTTTAGATTTCTTTTTATCGTTGGATTATTAGGTTTTATTGGTGTAAATATGCTTCAAGGTAAAAAAGGTGGAGACCTTGTTTACACACATGGCATAAATATCACAGCTGTTAGTAATGCAGGTGAGACCATTGATGACCTTAATGATGAGATTGAAGAACTTCAAGAGGAGATTGACACACTCAAAGAGAAGCTCACTTGTAGTGAAGTTCAAGAGTCTGTGGATGCTGTTCTTGCTGAAGGTGATGTGGTTGATGTGAACTTAAGTAATCAAGAAGAGATAGTAGCTCCTACAAAAGAAGAGACTGCTACAATTAAAGAGACTGCTGCTGTGCAGGCTGTAGAATCTATTGTGGACAAAGTATCTGATAGTGTAGAAAGTAATATAAGCGCTGTTGAATAATATAGTTCTTACTACCTTTAATTCGAGATATTCGCATAGCTCTATCGCTTTGCGTTATCTCTATGCAAACCTTCATGCCTTTCAAAATCAAGCCAAAATTATAGAATTTGTTATCAATGAAAATGTACAATCTTGTGCAGAAAAAATCCTTAAATATAAGCCTAAAATTATCGGTATCGCTACATATATCTGGAACGCTCAAGATGTGGCGCAACTCTTACATGTAATCAAAAAAGTCTCACCTGAAACTATTATAGTTTTAGGGGGACCAGAAGCTTCGCATCTACCTCACCGTGTCAATTTTGACGAGGCGAATTATATCGTCCAAGGGGAGGGTGAAGTGGTTTTTTATGAGTTATGTCGTGATATTTTCGCTGGAAATTCCCCACAAAATCGTATCATCAGCGCAAAAATGGTGAATGTTAGGAATATAAAACTCCCTTACATGTATTATAATGACAATGACATTGCCAATCGCCATATCTATATAGAGACCTCTCGTGGTTGCCCTTTTTTATGTGAATTTTGTCTCTCATCTATAGATGAAAAGATGCGAAATTTTGATTTAGAACTTTTGCTTGAGGAGCTTGAAGCACTCTGGCAAAGAGGCGTGAGAGATTTTAAATTTATAGATAGAACCTTCAATACCAACATGCGTTACGCTAATGCAATTTTAGATTTTTTCCTCTCAAAAGAGTCTCCTTATTTTGCTCATTTTGAAGTGATACCTGATCATTTTCCTGAAGCTTTAAAGCAGAAACTTAAACTTTTTCCAGCAAACTCACTACAACTTGAAATCGGTATCCAAACTCTTGACATTGAAATAGCTAAAAATATTAATAGACCGCTTAAACTCAAAAAGATTAAAGAAAATATCCACTTTTTAGAAACCCAAACAAAAGCACATATGCACCTTGATCTTATCGTAGGACTCCCTGGCGAGAGCTTGAAGGGTTTAGGAAGAAACTTAGATGAACTCTGTTGCGTCAGTCATAGTGAGATTCAGATAGGCATTTTGAAAAAACTCTCAGGCACAACGCTTAATCGTCATGATAAAGAGTTTGCGATGGTGTATAGTGATATTCCTCCCTATGATCTCTTAAAAAATGATTTAGTCAGTTTCTCTCAGATGCAAGAGATGAAACGCTTTGCCCGTTTTTGGGATCTGCTCTACAATAGTGGTAACTTCAAAGCTACGCTACCACTTCTGTGGCAAGATAAAAAAGTATTTGATAACTTTTCTGCTCTGAGCTTATGGATATACAAACAGACTGCTTCCACATGGAAAATCTCCCTAGATAGACTCGCACAACTTCTTTATGAATATCTCTTGCATGTAAAGGGACATAAGGCACAGGAGATTGCCGAACCTATGATAGAAGATCTGTTAAAAATCAAAGGCCGCAAGATACCAGACTATCTTAAACCTTATGTAAAAAATCTTCAAACAACGCATAGTTTTAATGCAAAACATAAAAGGCAGGCAAAACATTAAATTTTTTTATGATGATAGAGATGTTTATTTGCATGACTTTAATATTATTAAATCAATATATATTGATATATTAATTATATTCTGATATACTTTCGCCATTAGGAGCAGTAAATGGAGATATTTTTACAAAGTGTGTCAGCGCTTAATGATGAGACCCGCATCATTATCTTGCGATTTTTAGACAGACACGGTGCATTATGTGTTTGTGATTTGCAAGAGTCTTTGCAGATGATTCAATCACGGCTTTCACGCCATCTTAAAATCTTAAAAGATGCAGGATTTTTAAGAGTTGAGCGTAGGGGAAGGTGGGCATATTACTCTATTCGCTCTCCATTAGATAGATTTCGTCTGCAGGCGATAGAAGAGATTCGTACGCTTGATGTCGCTCTGCCTCCGCTGCAAAAAATTTCAAGTCAAGGATGTTCTTTATGAAGAAAAAAGTTTTAGTTTTATGCACAGGAAATAGTTGTCGCTCCATCATGGCAGAAGCCTTGATAAATGCCAAGTTAGGTGAATGTGTAGAGGCGATGAGTTCAGGAGTCAAAGCAAGCGGAGTAGTCAATCCTCACGCCAAGGAGCTCTTACAAAAACGAGCTTTGTGGAGAGAAACATATCACTCAAAAGTGATAGATACTGTTATAGAGACTCCTTTTGACTTAGTTATTACAGTGTGCGACCATGCCAATGAGACCTGCCCGACATTTCCAAAAGTTGTCAAAACCTTACATGTAAGCTTTGATGATCCTAGCGGTAAGGATGTGAAAGAGTATGCTCTTACGCTTGATTTGATAGAAGAGAAATTACTACCTATTGTGAAAAAAGAGCTCTGCTGATGTGGTATGAGCTAAGCCAGAGTTTTGTGCAAAATACCTTACATGTAAGCGGTGCATTAGGTAGCTCAGTACACTTTTTTATCTATGATACTATCAAAATTTGGTTCTTACTGATAACAATTATCTTTGCAGTCTCTTTTATGCGTACATGGTTCAACACCGAGATGGTTCGCGCCTATCTTGCAGGAAAAGGGGAGTTTACGGGTAATGTTTTAGCCTCACTCTTTGGCATCATCACCCCTTTTTGCACCTGTTCGGCTATCCCTCTATTTTTAGGATTTTTACAAGCACGCATCCCTATCGGTGTCACCTTCTCTTTTCTTATCAGCGCCCCCTTAAATAATGAGATAGCCATAGCGATGCTCTTTGGCTTATTTGGATTTAAGATAGCAGCGATTTATATCGCTTTTGGTTTAAGTGTAGCTATCATTGGAGGGTGGATTATTGGGAAAATGGGTGTAGAAAAGTATGTTTTACTCGATATTCCCACCCTCTCAGGAGACTTACATGTAAGCAAAACAGAGGAAAGTTTTCAAGAGCGCTTGCGTGAAGCATGGAAAGCGACCTACGATATATTTAAAAAAATCTATCTCTGGGTAATGCTTGGTGTAGCAGTAGGTGCGTGGTTTCATGGCTATGTGCCTGCTGAGTTTATAGCCACTTATGCAGGTGGTGATGCGTGGTATAGTGTACCTCTTGCTGTAATTATCGGTATTCCTATGTACGCTTCTGCCGCTGGGGTCATGCCACTCGTAGAAGTCTTAACAGATAAAGGAATGCTCCTTGGCTCGGCTCTTAGTTTTATGATGGCAGTAACAGCGCTGAGTCTGCCCGAAGCCATCATCTTAAAACAGGTCTTACATGTAAGGCTTATCGCACTTTTTTTTGCTATTATCGGTTTGGGTATTATGGCATTGGGATTTATCTTTAATATGATTTTGTAGGAGAAGATTGAATGAAAATAGAAATACTAGGAACAGGTTGCGCAAAGTGCAATGAACTCGAAGCAAAAGTAAGACAGGCAGTAGCGCAAAGTGGCAAGTTTATGCAGATAGAAAAGGTGGCAGATTTGCAAAAAATCATGGCCTATGGAGTGATGAGCACACCAGCTCTTGTGATAGATGGCGAGGTGAAAAGTACGGGGAAGGTTTTGAGTGTGGAGGAGATTTTGGCTCTCTTTTAAATCTTGATTATAAATTGCATACTATTTTACAAGCTTATAATCAAACTTACCCTAGAGCCACTTGCAAATTCAAACCAAGCAAACAACTAAATTCTTCTCATAGCGATTTTTGAGATTAAAAAAACCTCTCTAAAGCAATATTACTGATATTTTATCTCAATTTCCCTAAAATACTAAAAAATAGTCATTTTCACTCCGTGCTTTATGGTTTAGTAGCTCAAACTTGTATGTTTTCAACTCTTTTGCTTGATTTATGTCACAAGTTTTAAACTCTGATGAATACAGACAGATAAAATCCCAACAGAAGCTACTTTCGTAGCTCCCTGATAAAATATAGTGTTACATCCGAAATCATCTTTGAGATACTTATTCACCCTCTCAACCATACTTCTTTGCTTATAGTGAATATCATCTTTTATTTCAATAAATGGCATGAGTCCAAAGTATTCAAACTTGATTTTCTCATCTCTTTTGAGTGCTATTTTATCTCTCAATATTTGAGAGTTTTTAGGATTAATATCAATAATTGGACGATGTCCTAATTGAGTAGAAAACTCTCTAATGATATCAGCATCATATCCTGCATCTTGCAAGTCATAGAAGTAGTTTATTCTTTTGCTAGTCTCTTGCATGAGAGGCAGTGCTACAGAGCTATCATGCACATTGGCACCTGAGTAAAATGCTGTTATTGGTATATCTCCATCAACTACACTTATATGGAGTTTTCCTCCTATCCATGCTTCACGATTACCTTTAGAGTTCTGTTTTATGCCTACACCACAGTGAGTAGAGACCAAGGATAGCTTTTCTTCTACGGTTTGCATCTCTTTTTGCTGTTGCAATATTGTCGGCTCTTTAGGTTCTTTTATTTCACCTTTTTTAGGTCTACCTCTCTTTTTTGGTTTAGGCTTGACTTTTTCAACCTTTACAGCTTTTTCTCGCAGTGGTATTTTTGTTGCATCGGTAGCATTATAGAAGAATGTTTTTTTACTAAGATACTCTGCAACAAACTGCTCATGAGCTTTCTGAGCTATTTCTAGCTCACTAAATTCTTTAAAGGCTCTACTAAAAGTTGCTTCACTTGGGATACTGTTTTTATATCTCCATCCACATAGTATGCGAAGTGTTCTATCAACGTGGAGTCTATTTATCAAATCTCGTGTTGTTTGGAAGTTGTAAACACTCTTTGCTATAAAAGCTCTTGCAATCTGTTCTCTATCTTTAGGAGAATTTGTAAGTGATGTTGTTGTAACGAACTTTTCAATCTCTGCAAAATCAAGTATCTTTATAAGTTTAGACTCTTTGTTACTAAATTCCTCTATTCGTAAACTCTCTTTGAGTTCTGGAAATAATGAGTTTTCAAGATTGAGTACTTTTGTCCACATTTTAGAAAGATTTGAATATATTTTTGGTACAATGATTCCCATAAAAAGCCTTTGTTTGTATT
>CAMZLS010000057.1 GCA_947311765.1 uncultured Helicobacteraceae bacterium | reverse complement strand
TGGAAAATTGTTAAAAAAGAGATTGAGACCTTATTTTCATACATCAAAGGCGGTAGATAAGCTCTATTTTAAAGATATATTTAGAGAAGCTGGTTTGCGTGGTCTGCTTAGTATTGACGAGGTAGAACGGTGGCTTGAATATCGTGATAACAGAAATAGTACAGGCCATGACTATGGTATTGATTTAGCCAATAAGACTTTAGTTTTAATGCAAGATTTTATCACAGATGCTTCCAATCTAGTGGAGGTGATAAACAGTGAAACTTAGAGAAAAAGATCAAACAAGAATAGAAGCTATTGCCAAAGAGACTCTGCGGACTCCTTTAGAGATCTGGGCGTATGGGAGTCGTGTTAGTGGGGATGCTCATGATATGAGTGATTTGGATTTAGTTATTTTGACAAAAGCCAAAGAAAAATTAGATATTGATGAATTGATGGGCTTTAAGAGTGCTTTACAAAAGTCCAATATTCCTATTTTAATTCAAGTGATGGATTGGAATAGAATCCCTGAGAGTTTTCATGAAAATATACTCTCAAATTATGAAATTTTACTAAAGGATATTAAAAGATGAAGTTATGTGTATTTGATTTTGACTCAACATTGATGGATGGCGAGACGATTGATTTTTTTGCGGATGAGTTAGGTATTGGGGAGCGTGTGGCTGCTATTACTGAGAGAGCGATGGCTGGAGAGCTTGATTTTTTTGAGTCACTTCAAGAGAGGGTAGGTCTACTAAAAGGTCTACCGTACTCTAAAGTAGAAGCTATTTCTCACAACCTTCCTTATATGGCAGGAGCAAAAGAGACTATTGCTACACTTAAGGAAAAGGGTATGAAAGTTATCTGCTTTAGTGGAGGTTTTCGTTCAGCAACTTCTTATGCTAAAGATCAACTAGGCTTTGATGCCGATTTTTCCAATGTCTTACATGTAAGAGAAAATGGAACCTTAAGTGGACTTGTAGGTGGGGATATGATGTTTAACTACTCTAAGGGTGATATGTTAGTTCGCCTTCAAAATCTCTTAGGTGTGAGTGAAGAAGAGACCATGGTTGTTGGCGATGGTGCCAATGATTTGAGTATGTTTGCTCACGCAGGAACCCGTGTCGCGTTTTGTGCAAGAGAGGTTCTAAAAAATGAGGCAAATATGATTATCGAGACAAAAGACCTTACTGAAATTTTAAGAAAGTTGCCATAATGTTAGAAAATTCTGTTTGGAAACAATATCATAATGAAAAAACAATTCATGATGTTCTTGTAGCATTTTATAAAGATGAAGATGAAAAAATTACAAAAAATGAAGTACTTCTTTATGCCTCCATAAAGCGTCGCCTCACTAAAAAAGAGTTGCGTGGATTTATCATGAAAGAAGCGGGTATTGTTGAATCAAGCATAGGAGAAACCCTTGGTCTTGATATTGAGGGGCTAGAGAAACTTTTACGCAAGGCTTATCGAAAAATTCGCCAAGATGATATGCGCAATGAGGTGACAATTTCAGTTGAAAATAGTAATAATTTCAATACTTGAGAATATTAATTGTGATTTAATTGTGATTTTAGTATCATGGTTACTGCAATATACAAAAAAGGATATATATATGAAAAAGAGTACTTCAATTGTTTTGTCTTCATTAGTAGCATTTGGGATGTTAAGTTCTGTGGCGTATGCGGATGGCAACATTAAAAAAGGTCAGAAAACTTACCTAAAAAAATGTAAAAAATGTCATGGCAATGGAACCAAAGGTGCTGCAATGCATTCTCAAGATGAGTGGACTGCATTATTTGCTGATGATGCAAAAGCTATGATTGATGCACACAAAGATGATAAAAAATCTAAAAAATATTTTGGTAGCAAAAAATTTAAAAAATATGCGCCACACCTAAAAGCATTCTTATGGGAATATGCTAATGATTCAGGAAATGTTCCTTCTTGTGGTTGATCACCACGAACTGATGGTTTTTTAGCCCTCGGTTCACTTTACTTTACCTCTATTTTAAAATTTACTCTGCGAGACTTTTCTTTATCTTCTGTGTTCTTCATAATATGCTCAGCATAACTATGTCCATCACTACTAAGTATCGTACTTAACCACTCTTGATAAGTATGGAGCTGGTGGTCTTGATAGATAAACGCTAAAACTTCAAAAGCTCGCTTTGATGAGAGTTTAACATTATTTAGATAGCGTTTTGGTTGATTAAGATTGCCCCATTCGCTAGAGGTATGCCCGTTTACATGTAAGGCTTTTATATCCTCTTTGTAGGGATAGAGTGCTTGAATAAGTTTACGATTAAAACGGTGTAAAAAAACTGCTTGAATAGAAGTAAGTTTATACTCCCCTGCTTTAAAATAGAGCTCTTGAGCGATGAGCTTGATGTTTAAATCTTTATCGATAGTAATTTCTTTTGCCTTGATTTCATCTTTAAAAGTTTTGCGCAAAGCACTATAAAGCGAACCATCTTGAGTGCTAATGCGCTCAGTAGAACCATCACGATTCAATTTAATAACCCACATGTCTGAAGTTTTTTGCGCTTTTTGTGTGCATTCTCCTGCGATAGCGATATCTCCATTGTGTAGCAAACTAAGTGCATGAAACTGCGAACGCTCAAAATTATCAAAAAATCGTTGCCACATCGATTTGAGATTATTATCAAGAGTGATGACGAAGGCCTCAGTTTTTAAATGCGTTGCTCGATGTCCTACGGCAACTATAGCACCACTGGAGCGTTCTTTGATATCGCTTAAAACATTGCTTCCTTGTGTTGTGATATTGCGCTCTTGGAGAATATTTTTTTGCAGATCAAATTTTAAAAGTAGAGTTTGCTCTTTTGAATCTTTATTATAGTAGCCAATGGAGGTAAGAAAATGATTGTCACGAAGTCGTATAAGCCTGTGCGCATTTAAAACACCTCTGCTATTATAACGATGTAACCATATCTTATCTCCCTCTTCACTCAGGCGCATGAGAGTTATTCCCCGAGTTTCCCCTTCGGAGCTATTGCCAAGAATAAGAAGCGTCCCATCAAAAGCTTCTGCTGCGTCTATGCCTCTATCATCCACTCTTGTGCCATATTTCTTAGTCCATTTTACATTGCCTAATTTGTCAAAACGCGTGAGGTAGATATCGTTGAGTCCGATACCTTGCGTATAGCGTGAATCTTTACGGCTTCTTGAAGTCATGGAAGAGCCAACTGCCAAAACTCCACCATCACGCAAGCCAACAAGACGGTTCATTCTATCATAATTTTTTGTGCCAAAAAAACGCTGAAACTCTACAGTGCCACCACTTGAAAGCTTGAGAAGAAGTAGTTCACCATTTTGTGTATAACCTCCTATAAAGTAGCCATTATCACTAGTTTTAACAAGAGATACCGCGCGATTAAAACGAGAAAGATTGTTAAAAAAATCTAAGTTAATTTGTGCATTTTCATCAAGTCGAAGAAGCCGTAATTGTTCCCCTCTCTCAGAACCCACCGCGTCCAAATACTCAAAAGCTGAGCGATATGTTTTATCTGTATGCGTGCCTTGCTTATAATTTTGAGAAAATCCTACCACACTGATATCTTTGTTGTAGTCCTCAGTAATATCAAATAAAACATCTTCAAAAGGACCACTAATAGTGACAGAATAGGGCTTAGCAATTAAGCTAAGAGTGAAAAAAAACAGAAGTGATAGAAATCTTTTCATGAAAAATCTTTATAAAGAATTGCTTACATGTAAGCAAAAGCTATTCCCTATTTGTATCTCACTGCTTACTAGCAATCAGAGAAAAATAGTTATAGTTTGGTGTCTTGATTTAGAGAGACATAGCATTAATCTTTTTTCTAAAATCAACGCGTGTAGCGAAGCGGAACTCGCTTGCACGCATGTCCCAGCTGTTTTGTGGGTTTGGATTTTTTTTATATTCTGATGAAAGCTATAGTTACAAGATGGTTGCAACTATATTACCCACACGCTCCACCACAACTTGTTGCAGAAAAGTCTGTCGTGTTTGGAGCAGAACTCTTTTTTGTGAAGACGATCTGAGTTGTACCGTCAGGGCGATTCGTTTCACAATAGTCAAAATCTTCTGCAATCTTAGGGTAGAGTCCAGAGGGACCACAGTGATTGATCATGATAAGTTGCTCACCCTCTTCCAGCATAGCCAAGCCAGCCATCGCATTGACCATGGGGTGCCCTTCTTTAGTTGTACTAAATAGATAAGTTGTAATATCTCCTACGGTACCTTTTTGAAACGCTACTGTAGCATTAGGTACGGTGATAGATGTTGCATTTTGAATCATATATATCTCCTTTTTTAGAATTATACTATATTGCTCTTTTGATAACTATAATGTTCTGGTTTTTTCCAGACAATTTTTTGCCAAAATATATAAGGTGTAATCTTATGGCCTTTTTAGGTACTTCTGGATTCAAAAAAAGATGAGATTTTATGAATTTAGAGGTGTTGGGAATGTTGTGGAATTATTTGGGTTGATCCTGTTGTTTTGGGTAAAGATGATATAATTAAGATTGAAGATGATTTTGAAAGATAAATATAATGATAAATAAAAAACGATTAACCCACCTAAAACAGCTAGAAGCAGAATCTATCCATATCTTGCGAGAGGTCGCAGCAGAATTCTCAAACCCTGTTATGATGTACTCAGTAGGAAAAGACAGTTCTGTAATGTTACATCTTGCGATGAAAGCCTTTGCTCCAAGTAAACTGCCTTTTCCGCTCTTACATGTAGATACCCTTTGGAAATTTAAAGAGATGATAGAGTTTCGTGATAAACGCGCTAAGGATTTGGGCTTTGAGTTAATAGTTCACTCTAACCCAGATGGTATAGAAATGGGTATTTCACCTTTTACTCACGGCAGTAAAGTCCATACTGATGTTATGAAAACAGAGGCTCTTAAACAAGCCCTTAACGCTGGTGGCTATGATGCAATCATTGGTGGAGCTAGACGAGATGAGGAGAAGTCGCGTGCTAAAGAGCGTGTATTTTCCTTTCGTGATACCAATCATAGATGGGATCCTAAAAATCAACGCCCAGAGTTGTGGAATGTCTATAATACCGCTATCCAAAAAGGCGAAAGTGTGCGTGTTTTTCCTATCAGTAACTGGACAGAGTTGGATATTTGGCAATATATCTACTTAGAAAACATTGAAATTCCCTCTTTGTATTTTGCAAAAGAGCAAGATGTGGTGGAGTATGAGGGCACTAAAATTATGGTGGATGATAAACGAATGCCTGAAAGTCTTCGTAAAACTTCTAAAAAAGAGATGGTGCGTTTTAGAACATTGGGCTGTTATCCTCTTACGGGAGCCATTAATTCTAGTGCTACCACGCTACCTGAAATTATTAAAGAGATGCTTCTTTCAACCTCAAGTGAGCGAGAGGGTCGTTTGATAGATAAGGATCAAGAAGGGGCTATGGAGCTTAAAAAAATCGAGGGGTATTTCTAATGGATATAATTAATTATTTAAAAGAGCATGAAAATAAAGATATGCTTCGCTTTTTAACCTGTGGATCGGTTGATGATGGAAAAAGTACACTTATAGGTCGTATGCTTTATGACTCTAAAATGATTTTTGATGATCAACTCTCTGCGGCTGAGAGTGAAAGTAAAAAATACGGTACAACAGGTGAAAAAATAGATATGGCTCTCTTAGTAGATGGCTTACAAAGTGAAAGAGAACAAGGCATTACTATTGATGTAGCCTATAGATTTTTTGCCACTGAAAATCGTAAGTTTATCATAGCCGATACCCCTGGTCATGAACAATACACTCGAAATATGGTTACAGGTGCTTCTACTGCGGATGTTGCCATTATACTCATAGATGCAAGAAAAGGGATACTCACACAAACAAGACGACACAGCTTTATAGTCAATCTCTTAGGTATAGAGCATGTTATCATTGCTATTAATAAAATGGACTTGGTGGATTTTTCTCAAGAGGTGTTTGAGAGTATCACGCACAGCTATGAAGAACTTGCCAATGAACTGGGGATAAAAAAGAGATATTACATTCCTGTAAGTGCCTTAGATGGTGATAATGTAGTAGATACAAGTGAACATACACCTTGGTACAAAGGAAAAACACTTCTTGCTCTTCTTGATAGCATGGATATAAGCAAGGAAGTCAAAGAAGAATCTTTTAGATTTCCAGTTCAGTATGTAAATCGTCCTAATCTTGACTTTCGAGGCTTTTGTGGAACTATTGCAGCGGGTTCTCTTAAGGTAGGCGATGAGATCACGGTACTACCCTCAGGTAAAGCAACCAAGGTAAAAAGTATCATCAATGCCGGTGATATTAGTGAAGCCAATAGAGAGCTTACATGTAAAGAAGCCTTTGCTCCTATGGCAATCACTATCACAACCGAAGATGAGATAGATATATCCCGAGGAGATATGTTAGTGCATACAAGCTCTATGCCGAGAGTCTCTAACGCGCTTAAAGTAATGCTTGTTTGGATGGATGAAAAACCCATGCAATTGACACGCTCCTATGATATAAAACGAGCTACTTCTGTGATAAGTGGAAGTTTTGATCATATCAACTATAAGATAGATGTTAACACCTATAAACGAGAGCAAGTGCAAGAGCTAGAACTCAATGATATTGCCTCATGCAAGATGACACTTACTCGCCCAATCGCTGCTGATATTTATGGTGATAATAGACTTACAGGAAGCTTCATAGTTGTAGATAGATTAAGTAATAATACCGTGGGTGCTGGTATGATTGTGGATGTTGCTCGAAGAGAGAGTGATAAATCACAAGAAAAAAATATTTTTAATATTTGGAATGATAAAAAACAATTTCTAGATGGCACAAATGTAAAAAGAACCTTTAAGGAGAGGCAAGTTGTGTTTTTAAAAATGGGTAAAAATATCGGGATAGAGAGTGATGGCAAAGGCAAAGAATTTTTAAGACCCGTCTTAGTCTATAAAAAATTTAATAATGAACAATTTCTTGGTTTTGCAATGACCTCTCAAAAAAAAGAAGGTAAGTTTTATTATAAATTATCAGAAGATAGCTATGTGATACTATCGCAAATAAAAACTTATTCAAGTAAAAGAATCAGCCATTCTATAAAAAGAGTCAGTGAAAAAACATTGATGAGAGTGCATGAAAAGTTCATGCATTTAATTACCCCTTCCTAAGAAGGGTGGTCCCGAATGGGAATATAGGTTACAAGTATAACCAAATAAAGTGAAAGAAGTCAAGTGTATAAAGAGACAAATATTCGTTCTATTGCTAAAGGTATCAGTTGGCGTGTTGTTGCGACCTCTACTACCATTGGTATTGTGTACTTTTTTTTTGATAGATTAGACTTAGCTATTGCTGCTGGGATGATAGAGACAGTCCTTAAAATTGGACTGTACTGGGCACATGAGAGAGCTTGGTTTAAGGTGAAGTGGGGGCGAAAAAAGATTGAGCCTTTTAATCTTTGGTTTACCGGCTTACCCCTCTCAGGTAAAACTACTATAGCAGACAAGGTGTATAAAGAGTTAGAAGCTTTAAGCATCCCACTTGAGCGCTTGGACTCTAAAGATATTCGCGATCTTATTCCAAGTATAGGTTTTACTCGTGAAGATAGAAACCGCCATATGCACCGTATAGGCTACCTTATCCAAAAACTTCAAAACAATTCTATCTCTACGGTAGCTTCCTTTGTTTCGCCTTATAGAGAGTCTCGTAAAGCCATCAGAGAAATGGTAAAAAATAATATTGTAGTCTATCTTAAAGCCGATGTCCTTACATGTAAAGAACGAGACTATAAGGGTGTATATGAAAGAGCAGAAAAAGGTGAGTTACAAAATTTTTCAGGGGTAAATGATGTCTATGAAGAGCCACAACATGCTGAAATCATCATAGATACACAAGTAAGCAGTGCCGATGAAGCAGCTCAAACCATTTTAGAGTATATAAAGAAGCATTATGTCAAATAATATAACACATCACAAACACAGCCTTTCTAAAGGGAGTCGAGCAAGTATTAAAAACCAAAAACCCTGCATCCTTTACTTTACAGGTCTAAGCGGAAGCGGTAAGTCAAGCATAGCCAATGCACTAGAACAAAAGCTTCATACACTTCAAAAACACACCTATCTGCTTGATGGAGATAACATTCGCATGGGGTTAAACAAGGGTTTAAGCTTTTCAGATGAAGATAGAGTAGAAAATATCCGTCGCATTGGTGAGGTAGCTAAACTTTTTGTAGATGCAGGATTGATTGTATTAACCGCCTTTATATCGCCCTTTCAAAAAGAGCGAGAGTTTGTACGCTCATTGGTAGAGAAAGAAGAATTTATAGAGATTTATGTAGATGCCTCTTTAGATACATGTGAAAATCGAGATCCAAAAGGCTTATATAAAAAAGCTCGAAAAGGTGAAATAGCAAACTTTACAGGTATAGATTCACCTTATGAAATACCAACACATCCAGAGTTACATGTAAAGAACGATACCAATAGCATAGATAAAAATGTAGATGAAATACTAGACTATTTAAATAAAAAAGGGTACTTATGTTAGAAAAGATTGATTTAGAAAAGATTGTAGAAATAGCACAAAAAGCAGGTGATGCTATTATGCAAATATATAAGGAAGATTTTTCTATCGAGTATAAAGAAGACAACTCCCCACTTACCCAAGCAGACTTAGCTTCAAATACAATTATCTGTGAGAGTTTGACTGCATTGCACCCAAGTATCCCCATTATGTCCGAAGAGAATGCACAAGTAGAGTACTCTGAGCGTAAAGAGTGGGAGTATTATTGGTGTATTGATCCCATTGATGGAACCAAAGAGTTTATCAAAAAAAATGGAGAGTTTACAGTAAATATTGCCTTGATTTACAAAAATACTCCAGTGCTAGGCGTAGTGTATGCTCCTGCTCTAAAAGATATGTACAAGGCGAAAAAAGGAGAAGGTGCCTACAAAAACAATCAAAAGCTTCCCTTACATGTAAACACTAGTCCTGATGAAAAACTGGTAGTAGTTGCTTCAAAATCGCACCTCTCAGAAGAGACTCAAGCCTTTATAGATGCACTTGAGACAAAAAAAACAGAGCAGGTTTCCAAAGGTAGTTCTTTAAAATTATGTATGGTAGCGGAGGGTGTGGCTGATATCTACCCTAGACTTGCACCTACTATGGAGTGGGATACTGCTGCTTCAGATGCTATTGTGAGAGAGAGTGGTAAAATGTCATTTCAATATAAAAATAATTTACCTATGGTGTACAATAAAGAAAATTTATTGAATCCCTGGTTTGTGGTAAGGAAATAATGCGTTATTTTAAAGAATTTTATAGATTTTTAAAACATATAAAAGAAAATAAAAGTTTACTTATCCGCTTAACAAAAAATGAGTTTCAAAAACAGTACCTTGGTTCATACCTTGGTCTTGTTTGGGCAATTTTGCAACCCCTCTCTTTTATCTTGGTAATGTGGTTTGTCTTTGAAGTAGGCTTTCGCGCTACGCCTGTTGTAGGAGATACTCCATTTGTCCTATGGCTTCTAAGTGGTATGATACCTTGGTTTTTTATGGCTGATGCCATATCCTCAGGAACAAATTCCATTATATCAAGTGCGTACCTTGTGAAAAAAGTGGCTTTTCGTGTCAGTATCCTTCCTCTTGTTCAAATTGGATCATCACTTATGGTACACTCAATGTTGCTTGTGATTTTAATGATAGTCTTTATTTTACATGGAAAGATGCCAACTATTTACTGGTTGCAGTTACCCTATTATGCACTGTGTGCGGTAGTGCTTACCTTGGGTATATCTTGGCTTACTTCAGCATTACGCGTATTTATCAAAGATATTGGAAACTTTATAGGGATTGTTTTACAATTAGGGTTTTGGTTTACTCCTATATTTTGGTCAGTGGATATTTTGCCAGAAAAGTATCTCTACTTAATTAAGCTTAACCCTTTTTTTTATATAGTCGATGGTTATAGAAACACCTTTGTCAATCATGTATGGTTTTGGGAACAATATCGAGTGACACCATATTTTTTAATCACAACACTCATCTTTTTAGTCCTAGGTGCTATCGTGTTTAAACGCCTTAGACCTCATTTTGGTGATGTTTTATAATGGATGGTATAAATGAATAAAAACACAGCTATAAAAGTACAAAACCTTACAAAGATTTATCACCTCTATGATAAACCTCAAGATAGACTAAAAGAGGCACTCAATCCCTTTAAAAAATCTTATCATAAAGATTTTTACGCTCTTAAGGATGTGAGTTTTGAGATAAAACGGGGTGAGGTAGTAGGTATTATTGGAAAAAATGGAAGTGGTAAATCAACACTACTAAAAATCATAACAGGAGTACTAACACCTACTAGCGGAAGTGTACATGTAAATGGTAAGATATCTGCCATTCTTGAGCTTGGTGCGGGCTTTAATTCAGAATTAAGTGGCATAGAAAATGTTTATCTAAGCATGTCAATCAATGGTTACACAAAAGAAGAAACCGATAAAAAAGTAAAAGAGATTGTAGATTTTTCAGAACTTGATGAGTTTATCTATCAACCTACAAAAACATACAGCAGTGGAATGAAGGCACGATTGGGTTTTGCGGTGGCTATCAATATTGAGCCTGATATATTAATAGTGGATGAGGCATTAAGTGTTGGAGATGCTGCTTTTCAAAGAAAATGCTTTGCAAAGATGGAAACAATTCGTCAAAGTGGTGCTACCATACTGTTTGTAAGTCACAGTGATGCTAGTATCGTAAGTTTATGTTCTCGCGCTATTTGGGTTAGTGGTGGAAAATTCATCATAGAGGGTGAGCCAAAGCTAGTCACTGGACTCTATATGAAAAACTCAAGCAAAAAGCAGATAAACAAGCAAGAGATACAAAAAGAGCTTGAAGAGTTAGAAAAAAATAGTGAAGAGCCAGAAGAAAAGAAAAAAGAGCAAAAACCAAAACCACAAATAGAAGAGTACTACGACCCATCTTTAAAACCAAAGTCAACGATTTACTACGAAGAAAAAGGTGCGAAGATTAGTGATGTGAAAATTACTACATTGGATGGGAAAGAGGTTAATGTGCTTGTTCATGGGAGAGAATATTATCTGTATTATAAAGCAATTATTACAACTTCTTCACCAGTGCATTGTGGTATGCATATCAAAGATAAACAAGGAAATATTATCTCAGGAGCAGTATACCCAAGTAAAACAGAATTTATTTCCCTACAGGAAGACAACCTGCTGTCATTTAAAGTAAAATGCAATTTCAATTCACAAGAAATATTTATATCAATGGGAATAAAAACAAAAGAGGGTATTTTTATACATAGAATTATTGATGCTTACCAATGTAAAATATTAAATCAACCTTTATATTCTACAGGATTTGTAAATTTAGTTGAAAAAGGTTTATTGAAATGATTGTATCTGTACATATTCATAAAAATGGCGGTATGAATTTTAAAAACTTTTTATTAAAATCATATGGAAAAAATCTTCTTTTAGAATATGGGAAGGATAACGATGTTTTAAAAAGATTTTTTTCTGGAGGCAAAAATAGAGCACCAATAGAAAAAGATTATGAAAAATATAAAATTGTTCATGGGCATTTCCTTGCAAATAGATTTGACTCCTTTAAAAATATTGAATTAATTACATTCTTACGAGAACCTTCTCAACGAATTGTATCAAACTATTATTTTTTTAAAAATAACTTTTATAATCATAGCCCGATATGCCACATGATTAAAGAAGGTTTGACATTGGAGGAATATATTAATTTAGAAAGTTCAAAAAATGTACAATCTTTTTTCTTAGCGAATAAATCAATAGATGATTTTAAATTTATTGGTATTTTAGAAGAATATGAATCTTCAATAAAATTAATGAAGAGAATATTCAATATCAATATTAATCCTTACGGTATTTTATTTTTTTATATAGAAAAACTCAAATATTTATTGAAAAAAGATAAGCCAGAAATCATGACATTTAATAAGTTTAGTAGTAATCGAAATAAAGATAAAAAAGAAAGAACATATGAAATTGATAAGAAGTTATTGGAACTAATACAGAAGAATAATCAGTTGGATTATGAACTTTATAACAAAGCAAAAATTAAATTCAATAAATGGAAGATAGAATATGCAATTCAATAAACAAAAACTACTCTATAGTTGTGTCATTGACAATAACCCAAAATTTTACTGGCAAGGGTATATTTTCATCAATTCTCTTATAAAACTTGGAAAAGTTGATGGGGACAGAATTTATGTCCATATGACTGGAAAGAATGAAGAGTTTGAAAAGTATTTAGTTGATAATAGTGTAAATATCAAACATATAGAACCTTGGGGAGAT
>CAMZLS010000056.1 GCA_947311765.1 uncultured Helicobacteraceae bacterium | reverse complement strand
TTGATTGTGGGTGTTTTGATCTTAATTTATCTAGGTGAGGAGACACTCTTTTACGCAGCACTCTTAGCTATGCTTGCTGGTGTAAAAATAATTGACTCTTATGAAGCGAAAACTAGGACTCATGATGATAAGCGTATTGTTATTGATGAACTGGTTGGAATGTGGCTCGCCTTAGCTATAGCGCCGGGCATTCAAGTCCAAGTAGATACACTCTTACATGTAAGCAATGGTACTCTTGTGCAGATAATTTTAAGTTTTATTCTTTTTCGTATCTATGATATCAAAAAACCTTCTTACATCGGAAGAATAGACCGTGACATAAAAGGTGGTATTGGTGTTATGGGTGATGATGTTCTTGCTGGAATTGCAGCAGGTATATCGAGTGCAATACTGTGGCAAGGGTGGCTTTATGTTGCCTCCTTGTTGTAATTACAAACAAAATTTATTTATCTAATCTGCACAAAAAACACACCAACCAATTTTTCAATTATAAGAAATGTTTTTTGTTTGTTTTGAGTGTTAGATACTTATAAATTTGAGATCTTACATTACAAAAGGTAGCATAGCTATTGACGAATTAAAAAAATTGGACATTATCTCGACTTTTAGAGTGTAATAGAGATCTATATATGATAGAATGAAAGAATATTTTTTCATTTTCTTGTGTGAAGTGTGGAATATAGGTCGGAAATAATAAATTTTGTTTCTAGTCAGACTATTCTATGAGGAGCATAGCCTTAGCTACGCGACGATTAAAATCTTTTGACTAGGAGCAAAAGAACAAGATAGAATGCTTAGTTATTTAAATTCAATTCCTTATCTCCTTTTTTCATCGTCCATCCTAAGATGGAGATGAGAAAATTATCGACCTCTACGCGGTCTATCTTTAAGTGTGTTTTTACCTTTAAGTGTGTTCTTGCCTTTACTTGCTTGTGGATAATCCTCGCTAGTTTTACAATGCTCCTCACCAAGGACACAACAGCCATCACTGATTCCCATAGCCTTTAAAGCACCATCAAATGCCCAATAATGACGGTAACTTCCATCTCGTAAATTCTCAAACACATTGACAACATCGTCAGCGCCTTGTGCAATTTGGATATCTTCGTCTAAATCATTGATATCAGTAACTTCAACCAAACATCCAACTTCTAGTGCATCTTGGGTTGATTGGATACCTTTAAGATAAAGTGTATCATAAAGTGTCTGTAGTTCATCAATCGCATACTCGCCTGGAGCAAGTGCTTCAAGTTCAGCTTCACTATACGAACCACTATAATCAACAAGACTACTAATATTTAAGTCATACGCCTCAACCATCCTCTGCACAGATGCTTGATGACGTGTTTCTGATTTTGTAGCTATATTATATAGAAGATAGTGAGGATTTATCTCATTGATTGCGAGATAGATATCTTTGGCAAGTTTCTCTTCATTCCACATATATGCTAATGTATGTTTTTGCTCATCATTAAGCACTGATGTACCTATAATGGTATAATTTTGCATAGTCTGCTGAGGCACTTTTTGAACATACTGCTCATTGGGTGCTGTTGTACCTAAAAGAGTACAATCTTGTTTAACCTGTTGTGGCACATCGTGAACATACAGTCCGTGTTGTAAATGCGATCCCCCTCTTGCAATAAGCAGTGTTGTTGCAACTGAAAGAATAAGAATTGAAGTTTTCATTATGAGTCCTTTAAATTTTTATACTGAAAGTATTACACAGAAGTGTTAGCGTTGTGTAAGTGTTCAACCATAATAAATGTCATATTGACATTTATTATGGTTGAACACTTAAGTCTTAACATTACGCTAATACAAATATACTAGAATTGCGTAACTATATTTTTGGAGTACATTTATGTCTAAAATTTTATACCCCATGCTTCTGTTTTCACCTTTTCTTTTTGCACTAAGCATTCAAGAGAGTGTTGATGTTGCTTTGAAAAACAGTCCTGATATAAAAAGTCAAAAACTGAACTACAAATTGAGCGAGCTAAGCTATAAAGAGCTTAGTTCAAAAGATTATGGTAGTTTTAATGCACTAGGTTCTTACACACATTTCAATCTTCCACGCACCCTCGCTCCATTGACTCCTGCCTCAATATCTTCAGACCCCACAGCTGTTGCAACAACAAAGGATTTAATGAGTATTGGTGTTGCCTATGATGTGGTTCTTTTCACAGGTTTTGCACAGAAGCGTTCTTTGGAAATAAGTTCACTTCAAAAAGAGATGGCAGATGCAAAACTAAAACTTAGCAAAGAGCAACTTATCTATAATGTCAAAAGTCTTTATACAAATATACTTGCACTAGAAGCTCAAGAGAAAGCACAAACACAGTATATTCATGCCTTACATGCCTTACATGTAAGCATTAAAAATGAGCTAAGTTTAGGAAAAAAATCAAAGCTAGAAGCCTTAAAATCAGCCGCTTCACTAGAAGATGCAAAAAATACTCACAGCACAATAGCTTCAAATATCACTATGCTACGCGCTTCACTTGCATCTTTGATGAATGTTGAGCGTGTTGGTGATTTGGAGAGCATCTCCCCTACTTTGGAAAAAATCACAAAAGAGAAACTAAATGTAGATGAGTTAGAGCGTTTTAAAATCAGTGCATTTGAGATGCAAAAAAGTAAAAAAAACATGCAAAAAAGTGAGGCTTCTTACTATCCACAAATCGGGCTAAGCGGTTATTATGGACAAAACTTTGGAGCAAATGATGATACAAATACTCATACAGGTGACTGGCATAATGAAGAGATTTGGCAAGCAGGCGTAAATCTTAAATGGAAAATTTATGATTTTGGTGGACGCAGCGCAGCCTCACAAAAGGCAAAAATCCAAGCACTCAATGCGAAACTCAAGGATGATAAAACAAAACTTGAATTTAAAAAATTGCTCATTCAAGCGCACAGTAAAATCGAATCTGCTCTGCGCAGTTACAAAAGCATCCAAGCAAAGCTAGACCTACTAAAAGAGAGTGAAAAGATTGAGCAGATTCGTTTTGATAATGGCGCAAGCGATATCAATGACCTTCTTTTAGCCAAAGCCTCCCTACAACTTGCTAAAAGCCAACTTATAAGTGTGAAATACCAGTACAAAATAGAGTATTTCTACCTACAATACCTACTCGAACAAGGAGAGAAAAAATGAAAAAAATTCTATTTTTTATAATCATAGTTGCCGTTATCTTTGGTGGTGTCAAACTCTTTAAAACAAGAGCAGAGCAAAAAGTAGCGCAAAGTACAGCACAAGAGCGTTACTACGCAGTTGATATTGTACAAGCAAAAAAAAGTACCTTAGAGCAACATCGTTCATTCTTAGCGGAGGTAGATGCCCTCAAAGAAGTCTCTGTAAGCACAAAGATTTCAGGTACTATCACACACTTACATGTAAGCGAAAATTCCATTGTCAAAAAAGGAGATCTCCTCTTAGATATAGATGATGCAGAGTTACGATCAAGCCTTAAAGCTGCCAAAGAGCAGAAAAAAGCACAACTCAGTGATATGAAATACACAAAATCAGTGCTTGAAAGAAATGAAAAACTCTACAAAGCAGGTGGCTTAAGCCGTGAAAAATACGAGGCTTCACTTGTGATGTATCAAAACAAAACCGCTCTTTTAGAGACGAGCGTCCAAAAGATAAAACAGATAGAGGCACAACTAAAGTACTTTCATATAAAAGCGCCTTTTTCTGGGGTGGTTAGTAGTATTCTTTTGCACGAGGGTGATATGGCACTGCCTGCAAAACCTATCTTAAAGCTTCATTCAGATGAGCAGAAAATGGTTTTTAAGTACATACCAAACGAGAAAGCCCTTCAAGTCAATCAAGCAGTTTTAATCAATGAGCAAAAAGTAGCACATATCACAAAACTTTATGATTATGTACAAAACGGACTCTCTCTTGCAGAGGCGAGGTTTGATACTCCACTCAAGCTTGCCAATCACTCTTTGGTAAATATCGAGGTAGTTATAAAGAGTCAAAACGGTTGTAGTGTGCCATTGAGTTCGATACTGCATCAAGATGATAGCACCTCTGTGATGGAGTATAAAGATGGAGCTTTTAGCCCCTTACATGTAAGCATTGTACTTCAAGATCATAAAGAGGCTATCATTACACCCTGCCCTGAATATAAAGTTGCTAGCGCATCTGAAGCAAAACTAGCTATCTTAGCCGCTCTTGGCAAGGTAAAAGTGAGTCAATAAGATGAAATCAACAACATTTGTTGAGCGTCTGCTCAAACGACCCTATTTTATCTACTCTTTTTTAACGCTCTTTATATTCTTAGGCTTGGTGGGCTATCAAAAGATTGATAGAAAACTCTTTCCTGACTCTAACTACCCGACAATTGCTGTAGTGGTAGTAAACCCTGGTGCTTCTGCAAAGAGTCTCGCTTCCAATGTCAGTGTACCTATCGAAGAGGAGCTTTATACCCTTGATAATATACGCCGTGTCTTCTCTTCGACTATAGATGAGGTGAGTGTTATTCAAGCTGAATTTGAGTATGTCAAAGATATAGAAAATGCCTCTAGTGATGTGAAAAATGCTATAGACAAGATTCGCTCCAAACTCCCCTCCTCTATCAAAGAGCCGCAACTTCATAAGATAACATCGGCTACCGCACCGATTATGACTATCGCACTTAGTTCGGAGAAACTCTCTTTGACGCAGATACGCCAACTTGCTCAAAACGAGATAAAACATACACTTATCAAGCTTGATGGTGTTGCCAATGTGGATGTTTTTGGTGGCTATGAGAAAGAGATAGAGATTATCGTAGATAAGAAAAAACTCGATAGTTACAAACTCTCCATGGCATCAGTGATAGCAGGCATCAAAAAAAATAATAGTGACTTTGCCATAGGTTTTATCACCTCACAATCAAGTCGTTATCTTCTCAAATCAAAAGGAGAGCGCACAAGCATCACGGCACTAGAAAGCTTACATGTAAGCCCCGATATCGTTCTTAGTGATATTGCCAAAATAACATTTAACAACTACGACAACACCGCTTTGTATTATGGAAATCAAAAACCCTCTATCGCTCTTGCAGTCCAACGAGGCATAGATGCTGATGTTATCAAGAGCATCTACCATGTAGAAGATGCTCTCAAAGAGTTGCAAAAACAGTATCCAAGCATCCACTTCGAGATAACAGATACGCAAAAAACTACTATTTTGCAAAGTACGGAAAATATGTTCGAGTCACTTCGTGATGCTATTATCATGTCCACCCTTGTGGTCTTTTTCTTCTTGGCAAGTTTTCGTCAGGTCTTAGTCGTTTTAATCACTATCCCTATCGTTTACGCCTCTACTATCGCTCTAATGTGGATAGTGGGGATAGAGTTTAATGTTGTAACACTCACCGCCATCATCTTGGCACTTGGGCTCTTGCTTGATGATACGGTCGTGGTGATGGAAAATATCGAGAGGCACTATAAAGAGTTGCATGATGATATACACAAGGCAGTTTTTACAGGGACAAAAGAGATTATGTTTGCTGATCTTTCTGGAACGATTACGACGATGATAGCACTCTCGCCAATGCTCTTTGTTGGTGGTTATCCACAGACTGTTTTTCAACCGCTTGTTGGCACTCTGCTTTTAGCGCTTGCGGCTTCGTACATCGTCTCTATTACTGCCGTACCTCTGCTCTCTTTGAAAATATTGGCTATACAAAATCCTATAATTTTAAAATCTGAAGCACTCTTTCATAAGGTGACAGGTCGTGTGAATGATTTTATAGCAGATTTTTTCCGATCGGCTTTAAATATGGCACTAGAGAGCAGACTTATAGCAAGTTCATATTTTATCGTTTTGATAGCACTCTTTCTTGTGAGCGTGAAGCTTGTTATGCCACTTGTGGGACAAGAGCTTATGCCTCCTATGGATACGGGAGCTGTAAAAATCTCTATCACAGTTGATCCAAATCTTCCTATCGAAGTGAGTCAAGAGATACTCAAACAAGCAGATGAGATTTTAGCAAATGAGGGAGAACTACTGTCTCTCTCCTCATCTATCGGTAGTGAAGCGGGAGTTTTAAGCATAGGCAGTGGGAGTGGGATTGACCATATCGCTATCACCGCTACCTATGTGGATAGGTTTCAGCGTGAAGAGAGTATCTGGGATATAGAACATGCCTTGCGAGAGAAGTTTACGCATATCAAAAATGTAAAAAGTATTGATGTTGTTGATTTTGGAGCAACTGCTCTTGCGAGTCTGCGAGCAAACATAGATGTCACTCTCTCTAGCGATAACTTTCAAGATTTAGAGCGCGCAGGAGCGATGATAGAGTCTGCTATGTATAAGACTCAAGGTGTCGTCTCAGTATCAAAAACATGGGAGAGCGACAAAGGTGTCTATAACCTCGAAGTTGATGAGCAAAAAGCCGCTTTTTACAATATCAGCCGTAGCGATATCGTCTCACAACTGCAAGTCTATCTACGAGGCGCACATGTGGGTACTTTTGCCTTACAAAATAGCAGTAGCTTCTCTTTGCGTCTGTGGGTGCCTCAAGAGCAACGCCAAAGCATTGAGAGCTTAGAGTCTATCTTGCTTCAAACACCAAAAGGGCTCATTCCCCTCAATAGTGTCGCAAAGATTTCACAGATAAAAGAGCCAAGTATGATCACTCGCGAGGGTCTTAACTATACGCTCAATGTTTATGGTTTTAGAGAAAATGCCGCGATATCACATATCATGGCAAATTTTGAAGAGGCTGCAAAAGATATCACACTTCCAGCCTCTGTCACTATGGAGCAAACGGGAGATATTAAACAGTTCAAAAGCTCTGCAGGGCGTATGATAGGCGCTATCGGTTTTGCCGTGATTTTAATCCTACTTGCGCTTATCACCCTCTTTAACTCTGTAAAAATCTCTATTATGATTTTACTCTCTATTCCACTGACAATTATAGGCGCTTCTTGGATAATGCTCGCGGCAGGATATCACACCTCTATGCCAGCGATGATGGGCTTTATCCTGCTCTCTGGTATCATTGTTAATAATGCTATCTTGCTCATCCACTTTGCCCTAGAAAAGATGGAGCAAGGGATGAGAAAAAAAGAGGCGATGATAGAGAGTATCCGTATCAGAACCCGCCCTGTTCTCATGACCGCCTTTGCAGTCTCAGCAGGAATGTTGCCTGTCGCTCAAGGTGCAGCTATCGGACTTGAAAGACTCGCACCTTTGGGCGCAGTTGCTATCGGTGGCTTGATGGTTGGGACTGTTTTAACGCTTCTATTTATACCTATGGTATTTATCTGGAGCGTAAAAGATGATAAGCAAAATTAGCAGCACCTAGAAGTGCTGTTTGTGGATTAAGAGAGATTTTTACTTCCATATTATTTAATATCTCTTTAAACCTTCCCTTACATGTAAAGCTTTTCATAAAGCTTCCATCACACATAAAGTCTAAGATTTTAGAGGCAATACCGCCTCCTATATAAACTCCACCTCGTGACATAGACTTCAATGCAAGATTTCCAGCTTCTGCGCCATATATCTCTACAAAGAGACGCAAGGTTTCAAGGCAGAGTGGGTCTTTGTCTTTAAGAGCACATTGGCTTATGAGAGGGGCTTTGTCTGCATCTTTTGAACTACTTTTTATTTCTATTGGCTCAGGGGCAAAATGGCTTTGAGCTAAAAATTCATACAAGGCAACGATACCTGCGCCTGAAAGGATTCGCTCTACACTTACATGCTCTGGATAAGTTTTTCGCAACCAGAGAAGAAGCGCATCTTGTTGCGGTGTTTGTGGTGCAAAATCACAATGCCCTCCTTCTGTTGCGCTGGGGTGATACCTTTGTCCATCATAAAAAAGTATGCCCTCGCCTAATCCCGTTCCAGCAGCTATAACCGCGCGATTTGCCTTACATGTAAGACCGTTAGGGTTTAAAGAGATAAACTCATCCTCTTGCAAAAAAAGCATTCCATACGCTGTTGCTTCAAGGTCATTAAGAAGATGTAGTTTTTCAATGTCGAGATATTTTTGCAACTCCTTTGTTGTGACATTCCACGCAAGATTAGTCGTTTGGCATGCTCCATCTATAATAGGCCCTGCAATACCAAAACATGCCACCTCTATATCTTGTTTGCCTATCTCCTTTTCAAAAGCAGTTAAAACCGCAATCAGACTTGAAAATTCTGCACTAGCAAACTCTTGTATTGCGTGAAGATTGAGTACATTATCACCAATATCGTAAAGCGCCAAAATTGTTTTTGTTCCGCCAATATCGCCTGCTAGTATCATTTAAAACCTTATCATTTTGAGCTCTTGTTCTATTTTTGATGCTTCAGGGAAAAAACCGTACAAAAGAGAGTAAAAATCACGCGAATGATTCATATGTACTAGATGGCATAACTCATGAGCGATGACATATCTTCTTTGTCTAAGAGTGAGTTTCATAAGAGCGGTATTTAAAGTTATAACTCCGTGAGCGTTGCAATTTCCCCATTGACGCTTCATCTTTCTAAAACGCAATTTACTTGGAAAGAGTCCGATTTCTTGGCTTAATTGCCTTACATGTATGGGAAGATCATCTTGGGAAGACTCTAAATAAAAACGATTATAGCAACGCTCTAGTGAAGCATTATCTCTTACATGTAAGCGCTCTATTTTCTTTTGGAGTTGGCTTATTTGAGATACGAAGATAAGCTCTCCATCAAGTATAATTGACTCACCTAAGATATACTGCATACTCTTCTTATCTCTTACATGTAAACGCTTGGCTTTTATCCACTCAAGACGATCTCTCAAGAGTGAATTGATTCTAAAAGAGAGTTTAAGAGGCGTTTTGAGTCGAACTGCACCATCGTTAGAAACAGTGATATAGCTATTTTTATTGCGTGGTTTATGTTCTATAATAACTTCGATATCTTCTATAAAAACACGCTTCATAAAAGCCTACATGTAAGGGAGTGGGTCTATACCACCTGCGATTTCAAAACCTTTGAGACGCAAACGGCAACTATCACAAACCCCACAGGCTATCTCTTCATTTTGGTAGCAACTCCATGTTAGATGCAGAGGCACATTAAGCTCAAAAGCTTCTGAAACTATCTGCTCTTTTTTCAATTTAACAAGCGGTCTTTCTATCTTGATTTGCGTTGCATCTTTTGTGCCAAGATTGATACTTTTTTGCATAGAATCTATAAAAGTTTCACGACAATCAGGATAACCACTGCTATCTTCTTCAACAACCCCTATGGCAAGTGATTGTGCCCCATGTTTTTCTGCTAATGCCCCTGCAATACTTAAAAAAATCCCATTTCTAAAAGGAACATAAGTGTTAGGAACACCCTCTTCTATCCCATCCGTAGGGACTTTTATATTTGTATCAGTCAGCGCGGAAGCGCCAATCGTTTTAAAGAAATCTAAATCAATTTCATATTTTTCTTCTACACCCAAATCAGCACAAATCTCACGAAAACATGCTAACTCTTTTTTTTGTGTACGCTGTCCATAATTAAAATGCAAGGCGATAACCTCACAGCCTCTCTCTTTCATCATATAAGCACTCAAGGTTGAATCCATGCCACCACTCATAATACAGAGTGCTTTTTGTATTTTTTTTCTCTTCAAAATATATCTTTTTTCCTAAGGAATTGAATTTAAATAATTTAAATGCAGTTGCTAATTATATCAGCTACTTGAAAAAAGTTGGTATGAATCCTAAGAATATCTTAGGGTTCATAGATAGAAACAGCCTTGCGTTCTTTAAATCCAAAGTGTTTTTCTAAGTCTGCATTGTGAAGTAAAATAGGAACTATAATTAATGATGCTACTACAGCTGCAATAGTACCAAAAATAAGTGCAACACCAAGACCACCAAAAACCGCATCTCCCGCAAGAAGCGTTGACGCTAGTATAATAGCTGCTGCAGTTAAAAAGATAGGCTTTGCGCGAGTGGCACTTGCATAAGCAATTGCATCAGTTTTGTGCATTGCCTTCTCATGCATAAGTGATTTTGTAAAATCTATTAAAAGCAGTGAGTTACGAGAGCTAATACCAATCAAAGCAATAAAGCCGATGAGTGAGGTAGCTGTCAAGAAAAAAGGATCAACAGTAAAGATATCCATTATCCAATGTCCTACAATAACTCCAATTATTGAGAGAAAGCTTCCCAATAAAATAATACCACTTAAAACAAAGCTTTTATAGTAAACAACCATTAGTAAAAAGATTAAAACCAATGCTGTTATAAAAGCGCCACCTAGCTCAATAAAAGTATCCAAGGTTACTTCCATCTCACCATCCCACATTAATTTATAATGCAAACCAGATTTTTTATGCATAAAATCAAGATTAAAAAGACCCGTTTGCGTTATTACATACTCATCTGATAATTCGTCTAAAATCATACTTCGTGCTTCAACTAAAGGATAGACTTGAGATTCCATATCGGTTTCAGCAACAACATTAGTCATTTGATGTAAATCTTTAGTCATAATCATTGGGTTTGATTTTGAAGGGACAACAGTGACTACTTCGGTAAGTGGCACTAACATGCCTTTTTTATTCATTAGACGAAGACTTGAAAGCTTTTGTTCAATGCTTTTAAGGTCTTTGTTTGTGAAAATTTTACTTTCGTTACTAAGAGTAAGAAATAGTGGTATCTGCTCATCTACCGTATCACTATTTTTTATAGCGATATCCATACCTTCAAAGGCAAGATAGATAATATCATTTACCTGTTTAATGCTTAATGCAGAACGAGTGATTTTTGTACTATTGACTTTTAAATCAAAACGGTCATAAATTTCATCTTGCATAATGTCAATATCAATAAGAGTATCTGTTTTTTCAAAAATATTTTTTACACGCTCAGCTAAATGACGAATTCCATTAGCATTACTTCCATAAATCTCCGCAACAATGGCTGCTAAGGTCGGAGGTCCTGCTGGTGGCTCTACAAATTTGATATTTGTGCCAGCTACAAGTGCTTCACATGTTTTTTGAATGACAGGACGCATGCGTTGAACCATCAGATATGATGGCTCTTTTCGATGATGTTTGTTTGTTAAGTTTACAACGACTTCCGCTACATTTTCTGAATTTTTAAAGGCACTTCCTTTAATAAGTCCAGCAAAATCAAGAGGGGAACCCATTCCTAAAAATGTTTCAGTATCAGTCACTTCAGACTCTTTTTGTACAAAACCTGTAACACACTCACTAACTCTTTGTGTTTGTGATATGGAGGAACCATTAGGTAAATCTACATATATGGTAAAAGTGCCATTATTTTTTCCTGGTAGCATTTTTGCTTTTACAATCTCTGTTGGAGAGAGAAGCATAATAGAAAGTATAAAAGCTACAAGTATTGAGAGTAGAAAAAAAGTTTTTTGTGCTCTGCTCTCTAAACCTTTACGAACAAGATTTTCGAATGTTTTTAAAATCATTATTTATGCCCTTCTTTCGTATGGTTTGGTCGCTTCATAATTCGTTTTGCTAAGTAAGGCGTAAAGATATAAGCGATAAAAAGTGAAGCAACAAGTGCGACTGGTACATTTGCTGGGATAGGTTTCATAAATTGTCCCATCATTCCTCCAACAAAAGCCATAGGCACCATTGTTAAAATAATTGCCAAGGTTGCAATATTTGTAGGCGGTCCAATTTCATCAGTTGCTTCAATGAGAATTTCATCAATGTCTTGGTGTTCTGATTCTAGTGAATGAAAATGACGGTGGATATTTTCAATAACAATAATAGCAGCATCAACAAGAAGCCCAAGACTTAGCAAAAAGGCGAAAAGAGTAATTCTATTGATAGTTTGTCCTGTTATATAAGCAACAAAAAGAGTGATAGCTAAAATCGCAGGAACAGTAAAAGTAACAATAAGTGACTCTCTCCATCCTAGCACAAAGATAAGTAATATCGCAATGATAACAATAGAAAGAATAAGATGATATACAAGTTCATTTACTGCTTCATTTGCGCGTTCACCGTCATTGCGAGTGATAGAGTAGCTGATACCATTTTTAGCTAAAAGATCTTTATACATCTCTAGCTCTTTTTTTACTTCTTCAGCAATAATAACCGCATTTGTACCCTTAAGCTTAGAAACCGTAAGAGTTACTTGAGAAGTAGGAGCTGAAAATTTACCGTTTTCATTGACGCTGATAGTCGCCGAGTGAAAATTTTGAATATCATAGCCATGTGTGACCGTAGCAATATCACGCAGATGAATTGCAGAGCCCATATATTGTGCTACGATAATATTTTCAATGTCTTTAACGCTTTCAATAGCATTTTTGACACCCATCATAACTATCTGATTTGATTTTGTCTTATTTTTGATAGCAGGAACATTGTATGCTAATGCCTGAACAGCTTTTACTATTTGTCCCATTGAAAGGTTGTAGCCTGAGAGTTTTCCTAAATCAACTTCTAAGTTATATTGGTGTTTGTGACCACCTTTAAGTGCTGTTACAGCAACATTAGGAAGACCATTGATATGATGTTGAATTTTCTTAACAGCATCATAAAGCTGAGTTCGATTCATTTTTTGAGAATCTTTAGCATAAAACGCAACTGAAAGAATAGGAATATCCACATCAATATCAAGAGGTTTTATAATTGGTTGCATTGCATTTTTTGGAAAAATATCTGCATTTTGCATAATTTTGTCATAGATTTTGAGATTTGAATTCTCTTTCTCTTCACCAATATAAAAAGCTGCATTAACAACACCAACATTGTCCATAGCCATGCCATATATGTGCTCAATTCCAAGAACCTCTTTCATCTTGCGCTCAAGTGGCCTAACAATAACATTTTCTATCTCTTTAGCAGTAGCACCAGGAAGGGCAACAATAACAGTTGAACCACTCACTACCATCTGAGGATTTTCCTCACGAGGCATAATTTCAAGTGAAAGATATCCAATAGCTAAAAGCGTAAAACCCAAAAGCATAGTAAGCGGGCTATTCATAAAATAGCCAGCTAGCTTACCAGCAGAATCTTTAGGCATATAAGGTTTATGTATTTGCATTTTTATCCTTATCTATTTATGGAATAATGACAGTTGCGTACATACCAGGATATATAGGCTGTAGTGGATTAGATTTAAAGGCTACTTTAACTCTAAAAGTGTGTGTCATAGGATTTGAACTTGGAATAATTGCATGAATAGTTCCAATAGTTTTTAAGCCAACAGAGGGAACTTCAACTGAAACTTTTTTTCCAAAAGGTACACGAGAGAGATCATTTTCAGCAACTTCTATAGAGATTTTTAAATTACTTAAATCCGAGAGAACAAATGCAGGCATTCCAGGCATTGCCATCTCTCCAACATTAATATTTTTAGCAATAATAACACCATCGTTTGGTGCTTTGATGTGAAGGTATTTGTATTGATTTAATACTTCATCTAGTTGAGCATTAGCCTGTTTGACTTGCTTTTTACTAATAGATACCATATCTTTCATATTTTGAGCGGCTAGTTCAAGATTTTCAACCTCATATTTGCTCACCATCTGCTTATTAAAAAGCCTTTTGTAGCGTGCAAGATTTAGCAAGACATTGTTGAGCTGATTTTGATTCATCTGAAGAGCTAGTTCTGCTTGAGAAATACCTAGTTGAACTCTCGCTTTTGCAGAATCAACCTCTTTTGAATCAATAGTATAAAGAAGTGTGCCTTTTTTAACGCGCTCTCCTTCACTAGCGCCAACTTGAGTAACAAAGCCCATAAAACGGCTTGTAATCATTTTTTGATTATCAGAAATAACACTTCCTGAAACATTAAGACCCTCAGCAAAAAGTGCAGAGGTGACTAAAACTAAGATAAGTAGAACATTTTTCATTTATTTGGCTCCATTGGCTAATTTTTCTAGGGCGAATACACGCTCATTTCGCTTATTTTTAACTTGAAGCAGGGCTAAGACCTTTTCAAGTTGTAAAGACTGTTTGATGATAACATCACTCATGGATGAGAGCTGTTCACGATAACGCTCTTCATAACTTTTGTAGATAGTATTGGCGAGGTTAAGCTCATGTTTAATAGCAGTGATTTCATAATCAAGAGATTCAATCTCCGTATAAATTTTATCAACTTGCAAGGCAATGCCTTTTTTAGCAAGTTGTACTTGAGTCTCTGTTTTTAAGACTTCAAGACGTGCTTTTTCAATTTTGGCATAATCAGCACCACCATTAAAGATATTCCACTTGAGTTGAGCGCCTATGGTGTATGATCCTTTATCTATTGCGTAGTCATCAAAGCCATCTGCTGCGGTTTGAACATTTGCTTGCATACCTATTATAGGAAGATAATCAGCCTGCTCTATATCTTTCATTTTACGACGAATTTTTAAGCCTGTAACTGCACGTTGTACATCAATGTTTTGTGCAACAATAGTCTGTGTGTCAATATCGAGTAAATCTACATCACTTTTAGGAATTTCAATACTTTCAACATCTCGATTAAGTAAAAAGCTTAAAAAATGATAGAGCAACTCTTCATTGGCTTGCATCTGTCGGATGGAACGTTTTATATTTGAGCGTTTTGCTTGAACTTCAAGAAGGTCAGTACGCTTGGCGTATCCCTCTTCAATCATTGAAGCCGCCATATTTTCTAATGAAGCGATATTTTTATCAATAGTGCGTAAGTTTTTCAATGCTTCTTCAAGTAGTTTCATATCATAAAATGCCTTGCGCGTTTCATAGATTTTGAGACTTAAAACTTTCTCTTTATCAAGTGATTTCATGCGCTCCATCGATTTTGCTGCCTCAGTATAAGCTGAAATTTTTCCACCAACATAAATTGGGAGAGTGTATTGTAGTTTACTTTGAAAAAAGTTTCTATCAGCAGGATTGTTAAGATCTTCTGGTGCTTGCGTGTACATCGCGCCACATGCTGCCATATCTCCGCCTTGACAGGCACCAAAATTATTCATAAACTCTTCAGCACCAAAGTCACCAAAATTTGCTTCTCGACTTGTAAGCTTGAATCCAAAAACATTTCCTGCATCATCTGAGCGTGAGATGTTTTGAATAAAATCTAAACTACCCCATGCAGCTCCTGAAGCCTGAGAACGTGTCTTCTCAGCGCTTTTTATATCATAGTCAGCCACTTTAATTTCTAGATTATTTGCCTTGAGTATCTCTATTGCCTCAGTAAGATTGAGGTTTTTCTGCTTAAGAGTATCAATAGCGTGTAAGCTAAGAACAGAAGTGACGATTAAAACGAGTTTTTTCATGCTTTAATAGCTCCTTTTTTTAAAGTTTAGTTATAAAAATGTGATAAATATCTACAATAATTTATGAGAGAGAATTGTATCTAAAATATTTTGAATTAACTTTAAACCTCTTTTAGATAAGATTTCAAACAAAAAAAATAAAGGTTAATTATGGCTGTAGTTAGTATGAGCGATATCAAAAAAGGCGTGCGTTTAGTTATAAACGACGTTCCTTACAAGGTAGTAGAATTTCAACACGTTAAACCTGGCAAGGGTGCGGCATTTGTACGCATGAAAGTGAAAAGTTTTATAAATGGAAAAGTTGTTGAAAAAACTGTTCATGCAGGTGATAAGTTTGAAGTCCCAGATATGAGACATGCAACTATGCAATATCTTTATGATGATGGTGAGCAGTTACAGTTTATGGATAACGAGACTTATGATCAGCTTGGTCTTAATTATGAGCAGTGTGAAGAAGCGATGAAATGGCTTAAAGATGGTACAAATGCTGAAATTATTTTTTATAAAGAAAAAGCTATCTCTGTAGAAGCCCCTACTGTTATGGAACTTCTTATCACTGAAACACCACCAAACTTCAAAGGTGATACTTCTAGTGGATCTAAAAAACCAGCAACTCTTGAAACGGGTGCGGTCGTTCAGATTCCTTATCATATTTTAGAAGGTGATGTGATTCGTGTAAATACTGTTGAGGGTGAATACATGGAGAAAGTCAAGTAAAAACTTTCCCATGGATAGCAGAAGCTTATTGTACCGTGATATCCATCGTATCACTAAAGTTGTGATAGCTTGATGTAATAGTTGCAACTCCTGCAGCTACTGCATGAAAAACTCCTTGAGATGAAACAGTGACAATAGTTTCATCAGAGGATTGCCATGTGGCGATATGGCTTACGTATTCTTCCGAGCCATCACTATATGTCAGCACTGAATAAAATTGTCGATCTTCTCCAGCACTCAGCGTAGTATTGTTATCGGTTCGTATGCTTAGATTTTGCTCAGATGCAAAAACTGTTATTGTTGAAGCATCTGCAAAACCTTTATAAAAAGCTTTAATCTTAACATCGCCTACACTTATTCCTGTAACAACCCCATCTTTTACTGAAGCCTTATCGCTATCAAGTGAACTCCAGTCAGCTTTATGAGTGATTTCATCTCTCCTTCCATCTTTATAATCTGCATAAAGTCTAAGAGATATGCTTTTGTTTACATCTACTTTATTAGCTCTCTCTTGGATAAGGATAGAGATGATTTTTGGCTCTATAACAGTAATACTTTCGCTAGCATAAATATCTTCATATCTTGCGGTGACATTGACTCTTCCAACGTTCAGTGCATAGAAGTTTCCATGTTGGCTTATTGTTGCTATATAAGATGGATAAAGACTCCACTGAACAACATCAGTAAACTCACGTTTTCTGCCGTCAGTATAAATTGCGTAAGCTTTTATTTTCATCTCATCGCTGCGTTTTACAACTGTTTGTGGTGCATCAACGATAAGCGAAACGACTTCTGGTTGGGTAACTTTGAGTAGAAATTCTGCTATAACTGAGCCATAAGAGGCGCTAATAAGCGTTTCTCCTTTCTCTAGTGCTTTGAGCTCACCCTTTGTTTGTAGCTCATTGGAAACAGTTGCTACCTGCTCTTGTTCGCTTGCAAAAAGCACACTTTGCGTTATCTCTTGAGTGCTTCCATCGATGTAGTAGGCATACACTTTTAGATTTTGTGTATATCCTTTTGGTACGCTTTCGTTGATATCAGGAGTAATTTTAAGTGCTTTAAGTGCTGGGGAACCTACGATAATATCCATGGAGGCACTTAGGGAAGCAAAATGTGTCTTTATTGTGCTGACACCAGTTTTTCGTGCTAAAACAAGACCAGAATCTTTTTTGGTATTTTCTACAGAGACAATCTCTTGATTAGAACTGTACCAAAAACTCTCTTTGGCAACCTTGTGTTGCTGTGAATTTTTGTCTATCGCTATACTTTCTAAAGAGGCACTGAGTCCTTCTTGAAACATAGATATAGGTGAATACACTTTGAGTGAAACTATTTCAGTTTCCTTTACATGTAAAGGGGATTGTGTGGAGTTGTCCATGTACTCTGCTTTTATTGCAAGTTTCCCTGCATTGAGCGTTTTATAACAACCATTTTCATCTATACTGAGTAATGTAGTATCGCTACTTTTCCAGCGAACGCCCCTGTCTAGCAACTGCTTTAGTCCATCATCAAAATCTACCAAGAGCTTGAAACATCCATAAGATGAGATAGAGTTATTGTGCTCTGTGAAATGTCTAGGTGTACCTTTTGGTAAGATAATTTTTAAATTTCTGGGAGATGATTGTAGGACATTGACGGCTATATTGGCAGAAAATGCACCTACTTTTGCCTCTATATTACATCTTCCAAATTGATTAGCAAACATAAGAGCATCTGTGTCAATTTGGGCGATTTGTGGCGCTGTTGTACTCCATGAAACATCATGAGTAATATCTTCATCAGTACCATCGCTAAAGTGTGCTCTTGCAGAAAACTGTTGAAATGTTTTTTCATGGATTGAGATGCTTTTGTCACTCAAAATAAGTGAATCCATTGTTGCTTGAAGTATGCTCGTAGTAAAAAAAGAACTTTTATTTTTATAAGTGGCTGTGATATTGACATCTCCAGAACTTTTTGCATAGAGTCTATTTGAGATTATGGATGCTATAGATTCATCACTACTACTCCAAGTAACATCGTGAGTAATATCTTGAGAGGTATAATCATCAAAAAAAGCCTTACATGTAAGCGATGAGCTAAAATCTTTGTGAAGCGAATAGGTGTTACTAGAAGCCTGAATAGAGAGAATCTTAGCATCATATACTTTAAGAGTAAAAGTATTTTCTTGCCCCTTGTGGTAAATATGCAGTGTTGTTTCTCCACTGTTTTGTGCGTAAATTCTCCCTAACTTACTATAGGCAATATCTACATCATCAATAGCGATGTAGGATCTATCAGTTATATCTTTGGAAAGATTTGTGTCATATACCCTATAACTAGAACTACTCATACTGTGGAGTCTTTCGCTCTCTAGTGAAAAAGCAATGGAACTCTTTTGTATTTCTTTTTTTGAATCATCACCGCTAGGATTATCACAAGCGGTAAATGCAAAAAGTATAAAAAGTGATAGGAAAAAAGTTTTTATCATTTACTCTGCCTTATATCCACATCGCACACATCTAATGCGATAATATGGTTCTGTATCATTGTTATCATAAAAGTTTTCATCAATTCTATAATTTTTTTCTATGCGTTGAGGAAGTGGGCCACAGGTATTAAGCTGATAGTTTGCTTGCTCACATGTTCCAAGTCCTAAATCAAAACAACTGTTTGATGAAGAGTGGTATTTGCATGCGCAACTGTTTTTAAAACTATCATGCAAAACAAAGTTGCTTTCTGCTCTATAATTAACTATGGAAGCGAGCTCTAATACAGTAGGCACTCTCCAATCTTTGTAGCCACCTAGGTCCAAACTTTTACAATACTCAATAGATTTCCCCCACTGTATTTGTACATTTACTACATCTAAGTCATCTTGCCACATGAGTCCTGATTTTGTATCTCTGACAACTTCTTCTTTGTCGTCTCTAGCAAAATGTCCCATATCTAACTCATCACCACGAACACACTTTACATACCGTTTTGCCGGAGGCAACGCAGGAATAACACCAAACTCATTAGGCTTGATATTTACAAATTTATTTTCACTCTGAAGAAGCCCAGATTTTGTATCATACTGAGAATATGTGACAAGTTCGGTTGTATTTGTCTCATTTTGATATGTTTTCGTGCTTTTAATACTCACAAGAAAGCCATCATTATTGAAAAATGGTTCACTGTTTTGGGAGATAAAAACTCCATAAATAGATGATTTCTCTAACTCTATATCCTCCCAACTGATATTAAAATCATTAGCAACAAAGGTAATCATGGCAACTTTTTTTGCTTGAGTGAGGATATTTGAAGTATAATAAGCTCCAAAAGGCATATTGTCAAAAGCACTCTCTCGTGCAGAAGTAGAAGCGCCGATATTGACCAATGTCATTAGCTCATACATATTTGGCAGACGCCAATCTCCAAAGTTATTAAGTGTTAGCTTAGAGCAGTACTGCTGAGCAGTAGAGACATTATCCTCTTGTACTACTACATCATCTTGCCATTGAAGATGATAATTTATATCTTCTACAACTCTGCTGCTACTTCTTAAAAAATTTCTCTCTTGCCCAAACTGTGAGTATCCATCATCATAATAGTTTTTGTTATGAGTGATATCTTTATATGTAAATATTGTTTTTTGCCCTGTTTTTGGGGGATAATTGATGGTAGATTTTTGACATGGGCTAATATATTCATTAGAACTTTTAGACTCTTGACAGGCTGTCAAAAATAGCAAAGGCAGTAAGAAATACAGAAGAATTCGCATCTAATGTTTCTCTTTTATCTGTAAAAGTGAAGATTTATTTGCAAAATAGATATCATATGCTAAAGCCATTTTGCTAAGATTATTCTCTTCTTTTAAAAGAGTAATTTCTTCTCTAATTTGTTCTTTTTTTTCTGGAGTGTAAAGTTGTAAGTCTATCACTTCTTCAGGGTGTCTGATTTTTTTTCTTACTACGGTATGTTTCTGGAGAGGTTTATATCTATATTTTTGAACATCATAAAATTTTAAAAGATGCTTTTTAACATAACCATGTTCTGATTTACACCAACCGCACTTATTGCAAGCACTTACATGTAAGATATCACCTTTTTTATAGTAGGCGCTTCGTTTTTGCGAGGTTTCAAACGGTAATCGATATAGATCAATACTTTTAGCATTTACCATAGTCTTTACAGCCGTAGCTGAAAAGAGTTCGGCGCTAATGATGAGTATAAATAGGAAAAATTTCATACGAGCTCCTTATCGTTGAGAGAGTAGATACATCATTTCACAAGTCATAGGCAATTTTTTTGCGTATGAGCCTTCTATGATACCACTTTCTAAATTAATTAATTTTACAAAAAAGATTATCTCTTCATCTGTATAGGTGTATGTTCCTACAACAACACGGGTGACATCAAAAGTTTGCGTTCGCATATTATCAACATTTCGAGAGAGAATCTTAAGACCATTTCCAGATATTTTGAAGTATTTTGAAACCTCTGCTTCTATAACATTTACATTATACTTATGAATAAGAGAATTTTTAATACTATTGGAAAAAACATACCCTAAGCGAGAAAAATTATTCAGAGAAGTCAAATCAACAAAATCAGTTACAAGAACTTTTTGCGGAACAGTATCTATTGTTTGAAATACAGAAACAATGGCGTCATCACTGAGCTTTATATAATCAACATTGACATCATAGTATGATTTTATACCACGATTTACATCACATGGAACCTTGGAATACTCTTTTTCTTGCACAGCATTATCTTGTGCGCAACCAGTAAACAACAGAGTTGATATAAGACTAGCAACAGCGTAAAGATATCTCATGGTAGTGTTCTCCAGCAAAACTCTTCATCAGAACAGTCATCACGAAGCACATCTATCGTGTATGCTTTTTCAACTTGTCTGATATCTATATCTTCTTTTTCGTAGGCCATATTGATTAACTCTCTATCATGTATGGTAATACTTGCTGCGGAGATAAGTTCGCTGACATCAGAATTTATAAGTCGTGTATTGACAACTAGATCACCCTTAAGAAGCCCATAAGTACCAACAAGAATTAAAACATTTGAGTTTATGTCTTGTAGCTTTCCTCTATTGAGCATAAATTCACCATTTTGAGAGAGTGTGACAATATCTGTACCACGGTACTCTATAACTCTCCAACCGTTTAATTTAAAATCTGTCATTAGAGATTCAGAAAAAAGCCGTCCAAATTTTGATGAGTGCTCCAAATTGTCAATATTTACCATAGAGGTAAAAAGAACTGTTCTGTTTTTCTCATTTTCAAAATCCGCATTTTGAAGAAGATCAGATGAGATTCGGTGTACTCCCTCGCCAAAGCTTTGCACCGTAATCAAGCTTCTGCTACTACATCCTAAAAGTAGGATGAGGCTTATTGTGCTAATCAAGTATTTCATTTTTATCCTTATCGTAAAGTTTTTTCTATCTGATGTGAAGCATCAAAATTGTGTAAATTACCTTTATGAGCATTGTCAAAAAAGTAAACCAACGAGAAGCCTGCTTGTAGCATCTCATAACTATATATACTCTCAAATGATGCAGCTGTAATAATATCTACATTATTTGTTAGTTTATATCCAATACCAAGTGAGGCTTTGTATGTTAAACCACCACTTCTATAGCCTGCCACTATACCTGTGAGTTCGCTATCGACTATATCATGAAGAGGGTACTTATCCACATCATCTACAATGTAGCCTTCAAACCCTAAAGAGCCTCTAATCTTGTAATAAAATTTTGAATTAAATGTATCGCCTACATCTACAATAAAATTACCTAGCCAAAACTCTTGGGGGCTGAAATAACCACCGTGACCATAAGTGAAAAGATCACTATTTTTATCAAAGCTATCATACACAAAAAGTAATCCAAAGTCAGCAAACGAAATCTCTTCTATACTACTATGATATATTGCGCTACCAACAAGCTTAAGCTCACTGTTTTTCATGACATTAAGACCATGAATATTTGGATAATAAGATACATCCAAATTAAGTGTTATATCTGAATCATAACTTATTCCAGCTTCAAATCCCTGTTTTAATACGCGTCCCCAGTTTACTTCAAGATTGTCTTTGCTTGCACGTTCTCCCACATAAGAGAGCATAGTTTCGTCAAGGTTTTTTTGCACAAAAGCAATATGGGCGCTCCAAGTATCTTTTGAAGCTTTTAATCTTGCAAGCCATGTAGGCTCAGGGGATAATTTCGCACCAAGTGGTGTTGCTCCTAGCTCAAGATCAAGATATCGGCTTTGCAGACCAATTTTAGGCTCAAGACCTATATCGCTTGCTATCTCATCGCGTCTATTTGTCTCTCCAAGACCAAAATCCAAATAACTTCCATTATTGTCAGATAAAAAACCATCATAAAGGTAAAGAATATCAGCATCCCCGTACCAATGAATAAAAGAGTCTTGATATATATCGACATCTAAAGGAAGTGAGTATTTTTCAAACCAGTGTAATCCTCCTAGGCCACTTCTTCGTTTATAGTGAAGCCCTCCAGCTAATGAATCATATTTATTTACTGTTTTGTAACTTTTATTTATCTGTATTAGAAGCTTTTCACGCTCCTTAGAGTAAGGAAGTGTGTACAAAATCTCTTTAGCTCTATCTTGTTCTTTTAAATCCATGTAAAGCCTTGCCACATTGAAGCTCTGTCGTTCATTTAAATGTGCATCAATTCTATTAAGTGCTTGAACTGCTTTATCGTAGTTACTGTCATGATAGGCACTTAAAGCATAGGCATAAGTGTCATCGATATTTTGTCCATATTCTAGGTTGAGTTTTGCAAAAAGCTTTTGCGATGCTTTATAATGTTTCGTATAGTATGCACACCAAGCATGCACCCTTTCTAGGCCTTTGTTTTTTTGATTTTTTAGCACGACATTTGCATATCTATAGCATAAATCGTAACGCTTATTGTCATAATAATTCAGAAGTCTTGCTCTTTCATACTCCTGTTTTAATGCAATGAGTGTCTCTTGCTGCTCTTTGTCTTTAAAGTTTTTTAGTCCGTTTTGCATTGTTGATTCAAACAGATAATCTTCATTTGAATCTTTAATACGGTAGAGATAGAGCATTAAGATATTAAAATCACGCTTACTATAATCAAATGCCTTTTTATATGCTAAGAGCGCTTCTTTATTTTTATCAAATTCGTAAGATTCTGCCATCTCAAGATAGAGAGCACTTTTTGTCTTGTTAGCATCTATGCTATTAATAAGGCTAACAGCTTTATTGTAGTTGTGATTTTTTATCTCCATTTTAGAACTACAGGTTAAAAAGGGCTCTTTTTCATACTTTTCAATAATAGAGAGTCTATTATAATAGGTCAATGACTCTTCGCATTTTCCATTGAGATAGTAAAGATAGGCTTTTGTGCTGATTGCATAGCGATTATTCTTCTCTATTGCAAAAATTTCATTCAGCGCTTTTTCCACCGCATCAAAAGATTTTAAATGAAGAAGTATCTCTATGCGTTTTTGTATGACATGCATATCTTTAGGATACATAGCATCAAGATATTCTATCATCTGCAGTGCTTCTTGATAAGAAGCATTTTGTATCTCTTTATTAATCTCATGTAAAAAAGAAATTTTATAAGGGTCGATGAGTTCATTTTTGTTCTCTAGACGATCATACCAAAAGCCAGCGCGTTTGTAGTCATTCATATTCATTGCGCTATTAAATGCTACTTGAACGGCTTTTTGACTTTTTGTATAAGAGTAGAGTTTTTGAGATAAAAGTGATGATTTTGAGTAATATTTGAGATTATAAGAGGCATACATTTGCCCCTCTAAGGTAGAGTTGGTATTTTTAATTTTTTTTGCTAATTCAAATAGCTTCATGGAAAGTTGTGGATTTTTCTCCACATTTTCCCATGCCTCATCCATTAGCTTCATATATTGCGCATTTTTATATAAACTTCTTGCCTTTGATGAAGTATCAATAAATGGCTTTAGTATATTTTGTGCATTCTCATAATCTTTTACTCGAATATAATCACCCGTGCGCGATAGGCTAATATTTTCTATCAATATATGCGCTTTTTTTTGAGTATTGAGATAAGGCAACATGAGCGTTATTGCTTCGACATATTTTTTCTTTCGCTGCAAAACTAATGCCTCTTGGTAATCGATCTTAAATTGTGGTTTTTTACTGTTTTGCCTATTGAGTTCTCTCGCCTTTTCAAAATCACCTTTTTTAAGAGCCTCGTCTGTTTTTGCTATTAATATTTCAGCCTTATATTTTTTTAATTGAGGAAACTCCTTCATATATGCCTGAATTAAAATATTGGCATCAGTGTAATTTTTAGAGTGCAAATTTGCATAAAACTCACTAATAATAGAGTCATAATATAGTTTTTTTGCTTTTTTATTTTTCGTAACAAAAGGCTTAAGATAGTGACGACTTTTGGCATACTTATAACGCTTCATGGCAACCAAAGCAAGCGCGTAAGAGTGCTCAAAGTTTGGTTCATTTTCATAAAATGGAAAGAAAATATTCTCCGCTTCAGCATATTTTCCTAACTTGTAGGCATTATAGCCTGCATAAAATGGGATGGCAGGATGAAAAGAGTTAGGCTGTTTTATTGTTTTTTTATCTAAGTCTATAATTGTATATTCTATATTAGCCTTTTTTAATATTTTAATAGTTTGCTTAAGTGCTTTTGTATTGTTTACATCATTACATCGCAAAAGCAGTTTGGTGTTTTTTTTATTCAATAGATAACATTTAAGACCTAATTTTCGGTACTCAAATGCTTTTTTTTGTAAAACATCTACATACTCAGGTGTACTTTGAATAAGTTCAAAGCTTACATGTAAGGCTTTGGCATTTAAAATACTAAATAACAGTGAAAAGATAAAGAGAATACGCATAGTAGTTTTCATGCTCTTTTTTCATCCTTTGTGTAAGTTCAGTATCAAGGTTTTTTAGGCCTAGATTATACTCTTTTGCTATTTTTGAATAGATTGCTAAATGACCATACGATAAATCATAAAGAAAAATCTTGCCTAAATCAAGATCCACAGAGCCTAAAGAGAACTCTTTCATCATAGATACATAATTGATATATGGCTCTAAAAGTTCTCTCTTTTGTGTTTTACTTAGAGAACTTCTCATAATATTAAGCGGAATTCGTATAGCATCATAAGAGAAGAGAGTTTTTTTCTTATCAAGAGCAAAGCTATTTTTTTTGAGATTTACTTGAATCCAATCTGGATTAAGTGCTAATTTTGAAAAACGTGCTTTTTTTAATAGATAGCAAGAGCTTTTTATCAGCTTTTTCCATAAAGCATCTTTATCAAAATACTGTATATTTTGAAATATTTCAAAAAGCATATAGGATGGATTGAGTACGAGAATGTCTTTATTAATAAATCCATTTTCTGCAGGGAGTAAATATGTCTGGGAGGCAATATTTTTGATTTGATATTTTTTTATATTCTCCAAAAGAGTATAGGCCTCTTTTCTATAAGAGTCATTTTCTTCTTTTTTATCCATCAAAAATAGAGCATATGCAATCCAGAGATTTGCATCTGAAGCGCTATTCATATCAAGCATTTTCCACTCTCCATCTACAGACTTTCCCCATTTCCACCCAGGCAAATGAGCACTGTTTTTTTTGATATTATTTTTATACCAAGTATAGATAAGAGAAAAAGTTTTCTTATCATTGAAATATTGTGCAAAATAGAGAGTATAACCTATCCCCTCAGTATGAGTAATATCACTGTTTTTATAGTCAATGACTCTCCCATCTTTTTGAATAAAGCTCTCTTTATAGTTCCGCCAAAGAGCTTCTTTGTCTGCCATAGCAGAAAGATGCGTTGTGATGCTAAGAAAAATAATAAAAAATCTTAGGTTATTTAACATCTTTATGCTTACGTCCTTTAAATGCTAATAGTAGTCTTCTAATAAGCCATGTTGCAAAAAGAAGTATAAAGATGAGTGCAAAGATATATTTTATTGGATTTGCACTCACAATAAGACTTATTTTGTCTAACCAATTCATTGAACTAAGGATATATTTTTGTTTGATATCAAAAGAGACACCCTCTTCATCTATCGGGTCATATAAAACTGTGTCACCCTGTATAAGTTGGCGATTTTGATATTTCAAGAGAGATTTCACGCCTCTGTTAAGGTAACTAGCATTTTCTGCGCCAAACATCAAAACTGTTTTTTCTGAATTGAAAGGAGAGCGGTATATCTGCATAAGTAAAGTGCTGTCTAATTGATTTGTTTCATACATATTTTTAATAAAACGATGTTTGATAGTTCTGTCATCATTTAAGATACTTTCATGCTCTATAAAGCGTTTTACAAAAGGGTAGGGTCTATTCATTTTAGTATCTTCAAATGAGATAGGAGCATCCTTGCTCTGCTCTTGGAGAAGATTATCATAAATAGAGCCGAAAAAGATAAGTTGTTTGTCTGTAACGCTACTGCTTAAACTTTGTGATATGCCAAGATATGATGGAAAACTTTGCATCTCTTGCGTGAGAAAAAATGTAAAATTCATGGCTGCTGCAATTGTATCTAGTTTTGTGTTGGAGAGTACAAATTGAGTATCTTGTAAATCTGGATAGATAGAGTAGGGATATGTTGAAGTCGAGATAAGTTGCAAATAAGGCATCTCTATCCAAGGTTTTGATTTTGGAAGTATAAAATAAGAATCATCCATAATCATTGCCACAAGATTTTCTGTATTGAAAATTTCACAATGTCCTTTTTTGTTTGGAACAAGAGAAAAATCAAACTTTAGCTTATTGAAACCTTTACCAACGAGATAAGCTGGCAAGCCGTTGTTGTCTGTCCAATCAAAAAGTGCGCCTACCTTTAGTGTTACCGTACTCTCTCGAGAAGCTTTCAAAATATCTATCTGCTTGGCAAACATATTATTAAGATATATATTTACCACAGAATCATCATGAACTGTTGTTGGAAAAACATATCGAATGTGTGTTTTAATTCTATCTTTCTTATTAAAGTACTGATCTGGATATACTTTAAAACCCAATTCTATTTTAGGTGGATACCAACCCTTAAGAACAGTTGTTTTGTAGCCCAACTCTTTAAAATAAACTTTTTTATTTACTGGAATATAATTTTTAGCCGAATACGCTGGGGCTGGTTCAGGAATAGTGACTTTTTCTATATCAAGACCTTGTCTTCTGTAGAGATTTAAATCTTTTTTATAAAGCGCATAAATTACTTCATCTATTCTTGTGCTCTCTTGTGGCGTAATCAATACAATTGCCTTGTCTTTTTCAAAAGGATTGCGTATGATTTTTATATCATTTTCAAGAATTTTTTCTATATCAAGCTTACTATCAAACTCTTGTAGTATCTCTCGAGCTCTGTTTTTGGATGCTATGATGATATTGTGCGCACTATTTTTAATAGTATGCGATGCTGAAATTGGAGCGATACGATATTTGAGTTGATTCGCAGCAGCTCCCGTAAAAAGCATATAGTGACGAAGCTCTTCATCGCTTGGATTTCTTGATAATACATAGTTAATAGGTACTACTTCATACTGTTTTTCATCTAGCATATATTCACTAATAGAGCGTATCTCTTCGGGAATAGGTTTTACTCTGACATGAAATTCAAGATAACTTTTCTCTAAATTAACATCACTCCACAGTTCAAAACTAGAACCATCTTCACATTTATGAGTGTAGTGTTGAATCATTTCAAGATTCAAGATGTTGTGTGCAGTGAAAATATCAGTTGGTATTTTGAATTTCACGCCTGTATTCATGTTATCAAAAAGCTTGTATTGTGCCACGAGTGTATTATTGAAAAGAACTAATCCAGCGGAGTGATCTTTCATCAATAATATGGAAGATGCATAATCTATATAGCCCTTCGCATCAAGCACTTCCCAACTTCCTGGAAGAGGAAATTCTATGGAGTGTATCCCATCTATTCCTCTAATTCTCTGTATCTTCTGATTTGTATCAACATAGTTAAGTGCAATTCTTACTTTAAGAGTTCCATCTTTTAGTTGTGTTGTTTTTATAGGATCAATTTTTGTTTGAGCAAAAACAACCCCAATCATTAAAAATAATAGCAAAAGTAAACGCATCAATACCCCTTTTTTGTAGATAAAATATTTTTCATATAGAAAAATGTTAATATAAATGCTTCTCTAAAGAGTGCATTCTTAAAACTCTGTTTCACAATGTATGCAAAACTTTCAAATGGATTCATCACCTTATGACTCTCATCAAACTCTCTCCAAACAGTAGTATTACCATAGACAATTTGTATAAGTTTTTGTCGAGGTTCTATAAGTTTACTTATGTCTTTAAAAATAAAGACTAGATTAGAACCCCAACCAAAAGCCCTTAAAAATTGAGCAGGTATTTTAAATGGCTGATTATCTACATCAGGTAGTTCTATGATAACATCTTTGTGCTCTAAAAGAAGAGCCTCTTTTCCCTCTTTATCAACAGGGGTGATACTCATGCCACCTTCGCCAATATCTGATATAGTTCCATTGTATGCTTGATTGTCTATAAAAAACTTGCATTTTGCATTAATAGGCACTCGTATATACTTTCTGATATCACCTTTTTCGCTTGTTACAGCAATTGCTGATATAAGTAAGAAAAAGTTGAGAAGATTCCACATTGTTGTCATAAGTACAATATTTCTCTCTTGAGGATAGTAATACCACTTCAAAGCAGAAGCAACAAAACCAAGTGTAACAATCACAAGCATAATAACAAAGGGTATTGCAAATTCACTTACGTGTGTTTTTGTCTGGTCTTCCCCTTTTGGTGTTACTTTAAAAGTAGGCTTTCTTGGACTCCAAAGAGTCTGGACAATGGCTGGAAGTGTGAAAAAGGAGAGCACAGTCTCGTAGAGTTCAGAGAAAAAGGGATTTCTCACTTTTGCGTAGAGAAAAAATGACATCATAACGGCCATAAGCATATGAGGAACAACATAGGCGAGCATTTCAGTACCATTTGCATTATAGATACGAAGATCAAAAAAGAGATACATCAATGGGGCAAGATAAAATACAACTCTTGAAAAGGCAAAAAACCAGAAAAAACTAGCACTGAGATAGCTAAGTTTTTGATGCCATTTGAGATTTTTTGACAAAAAGGGATTCTTCAGCATAAATATCTGTACCATTCCTTGTGTCCAACGAATACGTTGTAAAACTAGGGCTGCAAAATTTTCTGCATGAAGTCCACGAATAAGTGGTTCACTGATATAGGCACTTTTATAGCCTTTATCATGAAGTTTAATAGCTGTTTCAGCATCTTCTGTAATGGTCTCCCCTGCAATACCGCCTAATTCATCAATATATTTTCTTCTCAAAAGTGCAGCAGAACCACAAAAAAATGAGCTCTCCCAAAAGTCATGTCCAAGCTGAATATATCTGTAGAACATATCATTTTCACTAATAGATGTTCCAAACATTTTGAGGTTTCTTTCGATAGGGTCAGCATTGTAAAAGGCGTGAGGTGTCTGTACTAAAAACATTTTCTCATCTTTTAAAAACCATCCTGTTGTTCGTTGTAAAAACTGTTTAGCAGGAACGTGGTCTGTGTCGAGTATGAGTATTAAGTCATTTTTTGCATATTTGAGCGCAGAGTTGAGATTACCCGCTTTTGCACTAATGTTTTTCTCTCTTGTAACGTAGGTCGCTCCAACATACTCACAAAATTTTTGAAGATGTGCTTTTCTCTCTCTTGCTATCTGGGCATTTTCCTCATTAGAGTCATTACATTTTTCATCAGTTCCTCCATCATCACAGAGAAAAACTTTAAATTTATCTTTGGGATAGTCAAAAGCGAGTGCTGCTAAGACAGTGTTTTCTATCATAAGATTTGGTTCATTGTATGTAGGAATGAGTACATCGACTGTAGGAAGTTCATCTTCTGAGTAGTTTGACAGCTCTATGGGCTTTCTTTTTAAAATATGCAGTGATGTAAAAATACCAAGGAGGTAGATAACAAT
>CAMZLS010000055.1 GCA_947311765.1 uncultured Helicobacteraceae bacterium | reverse complement strand
GCAGGAGCTTTTACTGCAATGTTGGCACTTCCTTCAAATTTCACACCGCTTATGGCTGAGGCTGTAAAAGTTGCTGATAGATTACCGATCATTTGGTTGCACATGGCAGAATGCACAGGCTGTACGGAGTCACTGTTGCGTTCAGCAAACCCTTCAATAGATAGTTTGATTTTTGACTATGTATCATTGGAATATCAAGAGACACTTATGACCGCTGCTGGTTGGCAAGCTGAGCAAAACCTTGAAAACTCTATAGAGAAATATAAGGGTAGATATATTTTAATGGTTGAGGGCGGTATTCCAAGTGCTGATACTGAGCATTATTTAACTATTGGTGGGCATGGAAAAACAGGTAAAGCTTCGGCGAAACATGCTGCAGAACATGCTGCTGCAATATTTGCAATAGGAACATGTTCTGCTTTTGGTGGGGTTCAAGCTGCTGCGCCAAATCCTTCAAATGCAGTATCTCTTAGTGAAGTAACAGATAAAACTGTGATTAATGTACCTGGATGTCCTCCAAGTGAAAAGAATATCGTAGGAACTTTACTGCATTATTTGCTTTATGGCACACTCCCAGCTCTTGATGTTTATAATCGTCCTAAGTGGGCTTATAGATTGAGAATTCATGATCTTTGTGAGCGTCGTGGGCATTTTGATGCAGGTGAGTTTGTAGAGAAATTTGGTGATGAAGGCGCAAAAGATGGTTACTGTCTTTATAAGGTAGGCTGCAAAGGCCCATATACTTTTAACAACTGTTCTAAACAAAAATTTAATCAAGGAACATCTTGGCCTGTACAAGCTGGTTTTGGTTGTATCGGATGTAGTGAACCAAATTTTTGGGATACCATGGGGACAGTAAATGAGCCACTCAAAGATAATCTTTATCATACTGCACTTGGTGGTTTAGGCGCAGATGCTACGGCAGATAAAATAGGTTTAGCTCTATTGACGGTTACAGGGATAGGTATAGCTGCGCATGCCGCTTTATCTGCTGCGAAGCCACCAAAAGAATAGGACGGTAAATTTTGATGGATGAAAGTATTCAAAAGCCCCATTTGATGGAAGCAAGAATAGAAGCAAAAAAATTTACTATGAAGCACACAAGAGATAATACCAAGGAGGAAAAAGTGAGTGAAGCGCAAGAGCATACACTGCCATCGGGACCAAAAAGAGTTGTAGTTGATCCAATTACTAGAATAGAAGGGCATTTAAGAGCAGAGGTGATCGTAGATGATGAGGGCATAGTTCAAGATGCTTTTGTGTCCTCCACTTTATGGAGAGGTTTAGAAGTTATTGCAAAAGGAAGAGATCCAAGAAATGTCCCTTTGATTATGCAAAGAATTTGTGGAGTTTGTACTTACTCTCACTATTTGAAAAGCACAATGGCGATGGAAGATGCACTAGGAATTACTATTCCTTATAACGCAGAACTAGTAAGATCTCTAATGGATCAGGCACTTTTTTTACATGACCATGTTGTTCATTTTTATCACCTACATGGTGTTGATTGGGCAGATATTGTTTCAGCATTAAGTGCCGATCCTGCCAAAGCTAGTAAATTAGCATTTAAATATTCAAAAAGCCCTATCGCGACTGGAGAGAATGATTTAATAAAAGTTCAAGAAAAAGTTACAAAATTTGCACAACACCCACAAGGATTAGGACCATTCGCTAATGCATATTGGGGACATGGAACATATAAGTTTACACCAGAGCAAAATCTTATTGTGCTTGCTCACTATTTAAAAGCACTTGAAATGCAGAGAATTGTAGCTCAGATGCAAGCAATTTTTGGTGGAAAAAATCCGCACCCACAAAGTTTAGTTGTAGGCGGAGTTACCTGTGTAATGGATATGCTTGACCCTGCAAGAATGGGTGAGTTTATGGTTAAATTTAAAAAACTTGCAGACTTTGTTAATAATGCATATTATGCTGATATTGTTATGGCGGCTGAGATGTATAAAACTGAACCATCTGTCATGAAGCCAATGGGTGTGAAAAATTTCATGTCTTTTAAAAGCATGATGCTTGGTCGTAATGATTATCTTTTTGATAGTGGTATTATTATGGATGGAGATCTTACAAAAACTTTTGATCTTGATATATCAAAAATTACAGAAGAAGCAACTCATTCATGGTATCAAGATGACGAACCACTACATCCGTATGATGGAAAAACAGAAGGAAATTATACTGGTTTTGTTGATGGTGAAAGTGTTGGACCTGATGGAGGGATGATTCACTCTAAAAATATTGATCCAAATGGAAAGTATAGTTGGATTAAGTCTCCAAGATATGATGGAGAACCTATGGAGGTTGGTCCTTTAGCTGTTATATTGGTAAGTTATGCAAAAGGTAATAAAAGAGTTGTGAAGATTGTAAATGAATTTCTTGAAGAGACAGGAATTCCAACTACGGCACTGTTTTCAACTTTAGGAAGAACAGCAGGAAGAATGCTTCAAGCTAAGCTAATTGCCGATTATGGGCTGACTGCATTTAATAACCTTATAGAAAACACTAAAGTAGATCAAGAAACTTGCGCTACTTATACTATTGATAATGATAAAGAGTATAAAGGTGTTGGTATGGGTGATGTGCCTAGAGGAATGCTTTCGCATTGGGTACGTATAAAAAATGGTGTTGTTGAAAACTATCAAGCAGTAGTTCCCTCAACATGGAATGCTGGACCAATAGACGCACAAGGAAAAAAAGGTCCTTATGAAGCAGACTTAATAGGTCTAAAAATCTTAGATCTTACACAACCTTTGGAAATTATTAGAATTATTCACTCTTATGACCCATGTATTGCGTGTGCTGTTCATGTAATGGATACAAAAGGCAATAAGCTTAGTGAATATAAAGTTGACCCACTTTACGGTGGCGTTTGTAGCGTTTGAGGAGTGAAAAATGCAGACAACTAATGAAGCTTTTGTAGAAAGCAAGTGTGAATATGAAAAAGAAGAAGAGTTTACCTCGCTATACAGATGGCAACACTGGATACGCGCACTCTCTATAGTTGTATTAATTATTACGGGGTTTTATATAGCTGAGCCGTTTGTTGCATCAATACCAAGTGCGCAACCAGATAACTTTATGCAAGCACTTTTTAGATTTTGGCATGTTGTTTTTGGTTTTATTCTTCTATCGGTGGTTGTTTTTAAAAGTTATCTTTTTATCTTTGGAAAAAAACATGAAATTGAAAGAAAATCAATAAAAGATATAGTAAATCCAAAGGTTTGGATTAAACAAATTGGATACTATTTGTTAATTACAAAGCATCCAAAATTAAATGGTGTTTATAATCCTTTACAGTTTATGGCATACACGGGTTTCTATTTGATGATGGTTGCTTTAATACTAACAGGATTGATACTCTATGTGCATGTTTATCATGATGGTTTTTCTAATCTTATCTATGGTACAATGAGAGCGTTTGAAGCAATGATGGGTGGTCTTGCTAATGTGAGAACAATACATCACCTTACAATGTGGGGTGTGATATTATTTATTCTTGGGCACGTTTATATGGCTGTTTATAATGCAATATTTGGAAAAGAAGGCGCAATGGATGCAATTTTTTCTGGTTTAAAATGGCATAAAAAACATTAGTTTTATACTCAGATTTTTCTGAGTATAAGTATCATTCATGAATATAATTTACTTGCATATACTAAATAAATCAAGAAGCTTTTAAACTCTAAATCGTTTACAATAAAGGAAAATATTTGGAAATTTTAATCTTAGGCATTGGAAATATACTTTTTGGAGATGAGGGATTAGGTCCACATCTTGCAAATCTTATAGAAGAAAAATATCAATTTTCGTCTTCAAAACATAATGTAGATGTTGTTGATGGCGGTACGCTAGCGCATAGACTGATACCAATTATTACGCAATATGACAGAGTTGTGATGATTGACTGTGTAAAGGTTGATGATGGGAAAATTGGAGATGTTTACTCTTTTGAATTTAGCGATATGCCAGAACATATCAAATGGAATGGAAGTGCTCACGAGGTAGAGATGCTTCAGACTCTCCAAATGATTGACATGATGGAAGATCTTCCTCCTGTTAAAATAGTTGGCGTTATCCCGTATGTTATCGGGGAAGATAGTACATTTACTATGACGCAAGAGGTGATAAAAGCAAGTGTTACGATGGAAAAAGTAATTATAGATTATCTTGAAAAAATTGGAGTTAATGTGAAAATTAAAAATAATTTAACGATTACAGATATAGCAAGTAGCACTTATACAAAAGGCGTAGAATATGATACTGGAATTTAACCTAGACTATAGAAGTTCTTCTTTAGTGTGTGAGAAGATTTTTACACAAACATTGGATGAGTTTGATCTAAGCGGAAAAATATTAAGAGAACATTTCACACTGAAATTATATGTTGAATCAGAGAGTATAGAAACCTTGGAAGAATTTTCTACGGCTTTTGCTTCTGCTCTCCCTCACTCTATATTCTTATATGAAAGTAGCGCACAGATACTAGAAGAGATGCCCAAAGAAGAGAGTTCTTGTGTAGAAACTGAAAAATTTAAGCTTCCTTTTTGCCCAAAATGTATGAAAAAAGTTACAGATCAAGAAGATGAAAATTTTTATAATATTTTCACAGAATGTGAAGTTTGTGGTTATGGTATTCAAGGAGAAAACCGAAGTTATAAGCAAGAGATTGCATTAGCAGCAAATGAGATAAAAGAGGGTAAAAAAGTAGAGATTAATACTTTTTATGGAAAATATTATATAGGCGTACCTGATAAAACATGCAACACTCTTTCTTTTGATATTATTGCATATGATCTCGCAACAATTGAAAAATACGCAAATGTTGAAACGCACGAGATAATGGCATTGGGATCCTTTGAGAAGCCTCTTATTAAGCTTAAAAACAAGATAAAATTTGCCATGGACTATGAAGTAGAGACTGAGCTTGTTCGCTATAAGCTTGCGGATGATTTTATACTTTATCTTCTTATGCAAGAACTTCATAAGATAGGTGTAGATGTTATTTTTATTACAGATGAAAAAATTGAAACAGAGTCGAAATTACTCCTTGTTGATTTCAAAGAAAAGCTTGAACCAATTGAGATAGTTGCTTCTGAAAAAAGTGTTGCTATTATTTCTGGAGAAAAAGGCTTAATGCAATTTCCAATTCAAGATAAAAATGTCGTAGCCTGTATCGGTTCATTTAATTCTGTTATAAAAGAACATCAATTAGAAGATGAAAATATAGCTGGGATTAATCTAAGTAAAAAATATGAAAATAATATCTTGATATATGGAAAAAAATACGGACTTATCAAGTATTTATCTTTTGATTTTACATTTAATTCAATAGAAGAAATTTTTCAGCATATTGTTGCTACAAATGAAACAGGTGAAAAAATAGTTCAAAACTATAAAAGAAAGTTTCCAGAGCTTTATGAGAAGATTTCTAAAATAGTTTTCAAAGAAAAAGAGTTTAATATTTATAGATTATGGGGAGTTGTTAGTATTATATTAAACTTTTCAAAAAGTGATGATCCTCTAATAGCGGCAGAAGTCTTGGAAAATAGTGCGCTTTCATTTATGGGCACAAAAGGTCCTAGAATAGACTATAAGCTTCTGAAAATTGAAAATAAAGCTTATCTTGATCCTTATATGTGTATCAGAACAGCGATGAGTTTTAAGTTGGCTGGTGTTGATCAAGGAACATTATCTTATGGAGTTATCGAAAGTTTTTTAGAATTTTTATCAAATGAACTAGATGAGATTAAGCAAAACATGAGCATAACATCTGTTGTCGTAACGGGTTCACTTTTAGGAAATAGACACCTGTTTTCAAAAATGAGCAAAGAGATATCAGTTAATCATAAGATATATTTCAATAATCAGATGCCTGTCGATGGAATAAATATGTTTTATGGTGGCATGGAAATAGATGCTGAATAGTTACTTTTTATGAGAAAAAGAATAATAGCAAAGGGCATAGTGCAGGGGGTGGGATTTCGTCCTTTTGTTTATATGCTCGCAGAGAAATTTTCCTTAAAAGGCTTTGTCTTTAATGATGGTGAAGGTGTCGTAATTGAGATTGAGGGGAGTCAAAAAAATATAGAACTGTTTTATGAAAATTTTCAGATAAACAGACCTCCGCTATGCAGGTTAGATACTTTAGAGTTTAGTGATATTGCTGTGCAAAATAGTGAAAAATTTGAAATTATAGAGTCAAAAGAATCGCAGGTGGCAACAATGCTTAGTGCTGATATCTCTATGTGTGATGAGTGTCGTAAAGAGATGTTTGATAAAAGCAATAGACGCTATCTTTACCCTTTTATTAACTGCACTCACTGCGGACCACGCTATAGCATCATTCGCTCTCTTCCTTATGATAGAAAAAATAGTGCGATGAGACGATTTGCAATGTGTCCTCAATGTGAAGCTGAGTATAAAGATCCTACAAATCGCCGTTACCATGCCCAACCTATCTCTTGTTATGAGTGTGGTCCAAAATTAAAGATAGAGCATCTTCTTCAAAAAGACAAAGTAGATAAAATTTTTTTTATAGAGACTTTGTGTGAGCATATAAAAGATGCAAAAACAGTTGCTCTTAAAGGTTTAGGAGGCTTTCATCTCATCTGTGATGCTACAAATGAAGAAGCAGTATTAAATCTTCGTAAGCAAAAATATCGCCCTTTTAAGCCTTTTGCTATTATGTTTGAAAATATAAAAGCCATAGAAAGGGTTTGTGATATAACACAAGAGCAAAGAGCACTTATTCTCTCAAAAGAGCGTCCTATTGTGCTTGTAAAAAAGAAGAGTCGCTCTCGTTCTTTAGCAAAATTGCTTGCTCCAAATATAGATAAACTAGGTGTCTTTTTGCCTTATACCCCTCTGCATGAACTGCTTTTGAAAAAACTGAAAAAACCTATAGTTGCTACAAGTGCAAACTTGAGTGATGAACCAATAATTCGTCATCAAAATGAGCTTTTTGCAAAACTGCCACTTATTGTGGATATCTCTCTAACACACGATAGAGAGATACTTAATGCCTGTGATGACAGTGTAATGAGCACTGTTGCAGGACACAATATTATGCTGCGCCTTGCACGAGGTTTTGCACCGTATAGCTTTACATGTAAGCAAAAAAGCAGGCGAAAGATTTTAGCTTTAGGTGCAAATCAAAAAAGCACTATTACGCTTGCTTTCGATGGAAATATTGTCCTTTCGCCTCATATTGGAGATTTGAGTTCACTTGATGCTATGGAATATTTCACGCGAACAGTAGAGACTTTTTGTGGATTTTATAACTTTAAACCAGATACTATAGTGTGTGACAAACATCCAAAATATGAGACAACATTATGGGCGCAAAAATATATAAAAGAGCATACGAATGTTCAGCTGATACAAGTACAGCATCATTATGCACACACGCTTGCCTGTATGGCGGAATACGCCTTGCAAGAGGAGGTCTTGTCTTTTGTTTTTGATGGTACTGGCTATGGTGATAGTGGGATGCTATGGGGCGGAGAGGTGTTTTTAGCTTCGCCACAAAATTATTCAAGAGTAGTACATTTAGAAGAGTTTTCTCTTTTGGGTGGCGAGCGAGCGGTTAAAGAGCCTAGGCGAGTGGCTCTTTCACTTCTTTTTGAGTCGTATGATTTTGATACAATAAAACGGATGAAAAATAAGCTTGTGAACTCTTTTACACAGGAGGAGTTGCAGACCTTTTATCTTATGCATATAAGAGCGATTAATAGCCCAAAATCAAGCTCTATAGGCAGACTTTTTGATGCAGTGTATGCATTGAGTGGACATTTAAGAACACTTGCATATGAGGGCGAGAGCGGTATGATACTTGAAACTGAAGCAAACAAATATGCAAGTAATGACTCTTATACTTTTGTTATCAATGATGGAGTTGTAGAATATAAAAAACTTTTGCAAGAGATACTACAAGAAAAAGAGAAAAAATATATCGCTATAAAGTTTATTAATGCACTTGCAAAGATGATACTTGCTATTACACAGATGTATCCAGACAAAAAGGTGCTTTTAAGTGGTGGTGTTTTTCAAAATAGTGTTCTTCTTGAGAAGACAATAGCACTTTTTCAAAAGCACAATATTAAATATTTTATCCAAGAAAAAACCCCAATTAATGATGGTGGCATATCTTTAGGGCAAGCGTATCACGCCTTACATGTAAAGAATAAAAATTAAAAATAGTATAGAGTTGTCAAAGACTACAGTGCTATCAAGGCTTTGAGTTACTAAATTTTTCATTTTTGTAATAATTTTTCAAAAGTAGCTTGAAAGCGTCTTCTTTGTTGTAATTAAATTTAAACTCAAACTCCTTGAGATAGTAAACAAAATATTCATTTGAGACTCCCTTGTAAAGTGCAATGTTTTCTTCAAAGTAATCCCAAAATTCTACTATGACATTATGACGCTTAGAGACTTTAATTATTTTGCTTTTTCTTTTGAACTTACTAAATTCTTTCAGATAGAAATCTTCGGGTTTGTCATGAATAAGCTGTGTTTTGTACTTTTCAAGAGAAGGCAGTACAAGTGTATAGATATAGCTATCATAATCAAAAGTTAAAAAATTATGCGCATCAAATATAGCACTTTTTCTATTTTTTTTAGATTTTTCCAAATAAAAATACTCTTCATATTCCACGCATTTGCCTTGAATTTGAATATAAATTTCTTCACTTATCATAGCGCACAGTGCTCGAAAGTTATGATAATAGTTTTTAACGCTGATGTAAGAGATATAATAAAGTTTTGAAGCTTCAAGAGCACTTTTATTTTGTATAAAACATTGGAGCAGAAAGAGAGTTTTGTTTGTTTTTTCGATAGAGAGCTTTCGCTTACATGTAGAGCATTTTATGTTATTGTTGCTAAGTTTATATACTCTACTGTTGCAATACAAACATCTTTTCATCCACTGCAAATTTCTAGTCCCAAAATTATAGAAGAAATGCTGTTTTTTATCTTCTTTTTACATAATATAGTATAAAATCTTTTAAAATTGAATAAAGAGTTTTTAATAGATAAAACAAATGCAAGAAGAGTACTTATAACTGCTGAATTCGTTTCAGTAGTAGTTGGTACAAAATATACTTTTTGCATAAAAAAGGATATTAACATATGTGTGCAGATTGCGGATGTAGTATAACACAAACAGATTCAGAAGTTAAGGAGAGTCATCACCATCATGACCACTCTCACGAGCACCAAGCGGCTCATGAGACCTTGCATCATAACCCACAACTTAACGATAAAAAAACGATAAGTGTTATCACAAAGATATTAGATAAGAACAATCACGAGGCAGGGCATAATCGTGCCCATTTTGATAAAAACGATGTCTTATGTATTAATCTTATGAGTTCACCAGGCAGTGGAAAGACGACACTTCTTGAATATATGGCTGATGTTGCGGATTTTAAATTTGGTGTGATTGAGGGTGATTTAGAGACCTCTCGTGATGCAGATCGCATTAAGGCAAAAGGTATTCCTGCTTATCAGATACAGACGGGTTCAGCTTGTCATTTGGATGCATTTATGGTGCATAAAGGCTTGCATGATATGCCTCTTAAAGAGATAGATGTCTGTTTTATAGAAAATGTTGGCAACCTAGTCTGTCCAGCTTCTTACGATGTTGGTAGCCACCTAAACATAGTTCTTGTTTCTGTTCCAGAAGGAAGCGATAAGATAGAAAAATATCCTGTAATGTTTCGCCAAGCTGATTTAATATTGATTACAAAAATGGATCTTGTTGAACATTTTGATTATGATATAGAGCATGAGAAAAAAGAGGCGAGAAAAATCAAGCCAAATGTAGATATTTTAGAGTTAAATATCAAAGATAATGCTTCAATCCAGAGAGTAGTTGATTGGATAGAATTTAAAAGAAAGATGAGAAATTAAGATGTGTTTATCTATTCCTAGTAAGGTTGTGAAAGTAGATTTAGAGAGAAATGTTGCTACAGTTGATACCATGGGGGTTACACGCGAAGCAGGCTTAGACCTTATGGAAGAAGGCGATGTAAAAATTGGGGATTATGTTCTGCTTCATATCGGTTTTGTTATGAATAAAATAGACGAGGAAGATGCCTTGGAATCGCTTAAGGTGTATAATGAAATTTTAGAAAAACTTGATGAAGAGGATCGACGGCAGTTAGTGCAAGAGGATGATAACTGCCCTCAAAGAGATGTCTGAGTTACAATTAAAAGACCTTTATGATGGTTTTCGCAATCCAGAAGTAATAGCTGGCTTTGCAAAACTTATTAAGCAAGAAGCAACAAAACTGATACGCCCTATCAATATTATGGAAGTGTGTGGTGGACATACCCACTCTATTATGAAGTTTGGACTCCCGCAACTTTTACCTGATAATATCAACTTTATCCATGGTCCTGGCTGTCCTGTCTGTATCATGCCAAAAGAGCGTATTGATCATGCTTATATCTTGGCTGAACTTGAAGATACTATCTTGGTTACTTTAGGCGATATGATAAAGGTTCCAGGGAGTCGAGGTAGTTTGCAAGATGCGCGTGCAAAAGGGGCAGATGTGCGTTTTATCTACTCCCCCCTAGACGCACTTAAAATTGCCAAAGAAAATCCAGAAAAAAAGATAATCTTTTTTGCCATAGGCTTTGAGACTACAACGCCTATGACAACCTCTTTGATAGATATAGTTATAAAAAGAGATATAAAAAATATATTTTTTCATATCAACCATGTTACTGTGCCTGAGGTGATGGTAGAGTTGATAGATTCTCGTGATGAGCATGTGGACTCTTACAATAACCGTATTGATGCTTTTTTAGGCCCGAGTCATGTGAGTGTCATTACGGGAAGTAAAATATACGAAAAATTTCCTCGTGAGTATAATCGCCCCGTTGTTGTAGCGGGATTTGAACCTGTGGATGTAATGGAAGCTATTTTGATGATAGTTAAACAGTTTAATGAAGGACGCTGCGAACTTGAGATAGAGTATAAGCGTCTTGTTTCGCATGATGGCAACCTCAAAGCACAAACACTGATAGAGAAATACTTTGAAAAAGCAAGTCTTTTTAAATGGCGTGGCTTAGGCAATGTTGCTAAGAGTGGGTATAAACTCAAAGATATATTTGCTCACTTAGACGCAGAGAAAATATATGCAGATATTCTCCCAAAAGAGGAGATAGAAGACCATAAACTCTGTATCTGTGGAGATATACTTCGAGGCATGGCAAAGCCACAAGAGTGTACTATTTTTGGTACTGCTTGTAAACCACAGTCTCCACTTGGGAGCTGTATGGTAAGCAGTGAGGGAGCATGCGCAGCATATTACAAATATGGGAACTTAATATGATATAATTATCCTATATAAAAATAGGAGATGATAATATGAAAACTATTTCCATATCAGAATTGGTAAAAAAACCATCAATTTTAGACAATCTTGATGATGTTGCAGAAATTATCAATAAAAAGACAAACGAGGTAAAGGGGGTCTTTATCTCCGCTAAGGATCTGCCTTATATAAAAGATATGATTGAAGAGCTTGAGTATAGGAAGTGGTATCAAAAAAATGCGGCAGGTTTAGAAGCGTCACAAAAAGAGTTTGCAGGAATTTTTGATGAAGCTATAGCAGAGATTGGAGAGAGATTATGATTCGACAGGGGGATATATATCTTGTTGATTTTAAAAAAAAGTATAACTCTGAACTTGGAAAAATCCGCCCAGCTGTTGTGATGCAAAATAATTTTCTTAATCGAACTATAGAAAAAAAGACATATCAACAAGTTTTGGTAGTACCACTCTCGTCTGTAGCAATAGAAGATGATTTCAGAATGAAAATTCAATCACGAGATAGACTCGAAAGAGATAGCTTTATCATAGCCAATTGGATTTGTACACTTGATTTTGATAATGTGCTTGTAAATAAAGGGCTGATAACTCAACTAACTGACAATGAGTTTACACAACTTAAAGAGAAAATTTGTAACTTAATGTAGGACGAAAATGAACAAACAGATAACCCTAGCCATGGGAAATGGTGGTGAAGAGAATAATGAATTAATCACTAAGATTTTTTATAAGGCATTTGAAAATGAGATACTCTCACAGAGTGAAGATGCAGCAGTTATTCATGGTGGGGAGTTGGCGTTTTCTACTGATAGTTTTACTGTAAGTCCTCTCTTTTTTCCAGGTGGTGATATTGGAAAGCTTGCGATTTGTGGTACATGTAATGATTTAGCCATGATGGGTGCGAAACCGAAATATCTTACATGTAGCGTTATCATAGAAGAGGGTTTTGCGACTCGTGAACTTGAAAAGATAGTGCGAAGTATGAAACATGAGCTTGAAAACAATGGTGCTATTATCGTGAGCGGTGATACAAAAGTTGTTCCTCGTGGGAGTGTTGATAAGATTTTTATAAACACTACAGGTATCGGTGAGATACAAAAACATGGTATCAGTTCAAACAGTATCAGCCAAGAGGATGTGATTTTAGTCAGTCGTGACCTCGGCTCTCACGGTGCTACGATCTTTGCAGCGCGTGAGGGGATAGAACTCTCCACAACACTCAAAAGTGATTGTGCCTCTTTGACGCACCAAGTTCAAGCACTCATAGAAGCTGATGTTCAAATCACAGCCTTACGAGATGCTACAAGAGGCGGTGTTAGCGCCGTTTTAAATGAGTGGGCAAAACAGTCCAATATCTGCATAGAGGTGCAAGAAGAGAGTATCCCTGTCTCTGCTGAGGTCTCTGGAATATGCGAGATACTTGGTTTTGAAGCAGTTAGTCTCGCCAATGAAGGAACTTTTGTTCTTGCTATAAAAAAAGAGGATGAAGCTAAAGCCCTTGAAGTTTTACACAGCTTTGAAAACTCATCAAATGCGCTAAAGATAGCTGATGTAACACATCAATATGATGGGCGAGTGATACTTTTAAGCTCATACGGAACAAAACGTTTCTTAGATACTCCAACAGGAGAGCTATTGCCTAGGATCTGCTAAAAAATGAAGATAAGCTTACTTGTAACTGCTTTTAATTCAACTTCACAGCTTGCATATACCTATCTAAAAGATAGAAAAATAAGTGTTGATGTAGTCTTTTTTATAGATGAAATGCAGATTACTAAGGAGATAGAAGCTTTCGCTCCCAATGCCATTATCTGCCCATATCTGAAAAAATTTGTCCCTCAAGCACTGTATGAAAAGTACACAACTTTTATACTCCATCCAGGAGTACAAGGAGATAGAGGGGCGTACTCTCTTGATAACGCTCTGAGAGAGGAGAGGCGAGAGTGGGGTCTTGTCTATTTAAAAGCAGATGATGAGTTTGATAGTGGTGCTATCTATGCACAAGAGTTTTTTCAGATGAGAAATACTTATAAGTCCTCTTTATATAGAAATGAGCTAAACAGAGCCTCACTCAAAGCAATCGAAACACTTTTAAAAAATATACAAAACAGCAATTTTACCCCCTTGGCGCAACTTTCAAAACCGATGCATTTACAACTGAATCAAAAAGATCGCCAGATAGATTGGCAGAGAGAGACTACACAAGATATACTCAAAAAAATTCATATGAGCGATAGTCACCCTGGTGTTTTGGATGAGATTCTAGGTGTGAGGTGCTATCTTTATGGTGCTTGGCGAGAAGAAAAATTAAGAGGCAAACCCAAAGAGATTTTAGCAAAACGAGATGGAGCTATCTGTATAGGAACGATTATGGTGCGCTATGGATAAGCCATTTAAAAGAGCCTCATCGCTTTAAGCTTCCTGCAACTTATGTCTTAAAAGAACGCATCAAAGGAATAAAAGAGGAGAGACTTCCATCGATATTTGACAGAAGTTATCAAACTTTTTATGAGATATCTTGTGAATATAAAGAGGAAGTTGCTTATTTGCACTTTAATTTTCACAATGGTGCTTTTAGCAGTGATAAATGCATGAAATTAAAATACGCTTTTGAGTATGTAAAAACCCAAGCTAAAGTTGTGGTGTTGATGGGTGGATTAGATTTTTTTAGCAATGGGATTCACTTAAACATCTTAGAAGATAGCAAAAAAAATGGTGAAGATGGCTGGAGTAATATTAACGCTATGAATGATTTAGTAAAAAGCATACTTTTTGCAGACGATGTGATAAGTGTAGCCTCTTTGGAGAAAAATGCGGGTGCGGGTGGTGTTTTTTTGGCACTTGCTTGTGATTATATTCTAGCAAGAGAGGGCGTTGTGCTTAACCCTCACTATAAAACTCTTGATCTTAGTGGAAGCGAATATCACAGCTACACACTTCTTAAGCGTGTTGGAAAACAAAAAGCACAGGAGCTACTACAGAGCTGTCTGCCAATCAGTGCGGAGTATGCAAAAAGTATCAAAATGATAGATGCGGTATATAAAAATGAGCACTATCAAGAGAAGTTAAAAAACTTTACATGTAAGCTTTTGGAAGACGAAGATAGATATCACGATTTTTTATGGGAGAAAGAGGACTTTCTTCAAGAACATATGCGAGAGATAGAGAATGCAAGAGAGCAAGAGATAGAGATAATGTATCCAGAATTTTGGGATAAAAAGAGTAGTTTTCATACTTTAAGAGCAGAATTTGTCTATAAAATATGCCCAAGGCAGACACCATTAAGGTTAAAAGCATAAAATATGAATGATTATTAATATTAGGAAAACAGTATGCATGAATATAGTATCGTACAAGCACTTTTAGAGCAAATAGAAAATATTGCCGAAGAAAATAAAGCAACAAAAGTAACAAAAATTATAACAAAACTTGGCGCAATGAGTGCAATTGAACCTCATCTTCTTGAAGTTGCTTTTGATACTTTTAAAGAGAAAACCATTGCAGATTCTGCAGAATTTGTGATGAATATTCAGCCTTTAACAATACGGTGTAAGGAGTGCGGAGCGGTAAGCGAGATTGAGAAAACTCACTATACTTGCTTGCAGTGTGGCAGTGTAGATATAGAAGTGATTGATGGCGAAGATATGTATTTAATGAGTTTAGAAATGGAGTAGATTAAGCGAAGAATTCGATCTTTATGTTATTTTAGATTTTCTGCAATAAGATAGTTTTTTTCGTATCAAATGTAATAATTTTAAAACCATACTTTTGCGCTAGAACTTCAAAAGTATTTGCTCTGAAAAAACAGATATGCGTAGGGTCTTTTCTGTACCACCAGTTTAAAAATTCATCTGCTTTGTTGGTGTGAAATTGAGTCATGATGGCGAGATAGCCACTTTTGTTTAAGTGTTGATGAAAAAACTGCATTATCTCATTTGGGCTTTGTATATGCTCCATCACTTCAGTAGTGGAAATAAGGTCATATTTTTGATTTTCATAGACTTTTTTTGGAAAAAAGAACTTATCATATTTGCTTACATGTAAGCCTTTCATCTCCAAAAGCTTGGCAAAAACAGGGCCTGGTCCACAACCAAATTCTAAGACAGTTTTGATATCTTTTAGGTGAGGTTCAAATGTTGCACTTATAAAAGATTCAAACATCTCCACATAACCAGGCGCTTCAAAAGTATTGTTGTGGTTTTGATAAACTTTTATCTCTTTTGTATGATCAAGATAATGCTTAGGATCTTTAAAGAAAAACTCACAACTCTCACAGTGATAAAAATCCCACTGCATTTGAGAGTCAAAGTAGTGTTTTGTTTTTTGATAGCAAATTGTACACTGCAATTATTTTATTACCTTCGAGTTGATACCAACTAGATATAACTCTTTTTTTATCTTGTATTTCTCAAATGTCTGTATGCTTATTGATGGTTTTTTTAACATTAGACAATCTCCCGTCTCTCTATGTTTGATACTTTAGCATAAAATTCGCTAAAATATGGCAATTTTTTCAAAAGAGCCTTATGACACAAAAACAGTATCTATCAGCCATAAAAAAACTCAAACTCTATGCGCACCACTATTATGTACTTGATGATGCTATCACAAGTGATGAAATCTATGATAAGCTTTATCATGAGGTACTCTCCTTTGAAGAGGAAAATCCTGATAGTATCGCCTTAGATTCACCTACTCAGCGAGTTGGCGGTGCTATTTTAGATGGTTTTGAAAAAGCTTCTCATCTTACTCGTATGTGGTCGTTAGAAGATATCTTCAACTTTGAAGAGTTGCAAAAATGGATAGAAAAATCTGCAAAACTGACTGAAAATATGAGTTTTTATTGTGAGCCAAAATATGATGGCGCAAGTTTAAATCTTATTTATGATAAAGGTTCTCTTGTTCAGGCGATTACGAGAGGTGATGGAAGCATAGGCGAGGATGTAACACAAAATGCTAAAACAATTCGTTCTATCGCCTTAAGTATTGCCTATCAAGAACGCATAGAGATTCGTGGTGAAGTGGTGATATTTAAAGAAAATTTTGAGGCTATCAATCGCGAACGCCTTGATAAAGGTGAAGCCATTTTTGCAAATCCTCGAAATGCGGCAGCGGGTTCTTTGCGACAACTAGACTCTACTATCACCGCTTCGCGAAATCTTGTCTTTTTACCTTATGGTATTGGTGAAAACACGCTTAAAGAGAAGTTGTTGCATAAGCGCATGGATCTTATCTACGCTTTAGGTTTTAGAGAGCCTCCTATGAGATTTATATGCAAGAAAGCTTCAGAGATAGAAGCTTTTTATCAAAAAATGGTGCAGGAGCGAGATAATTTTGATATGATGCTTGATGGTATGGTTATCAAGATAGACTCTATCGAATCACAAGAGGAGATGGGCTACACAGTGAAAAATCCACGCTGGGCGGTGGCATATAAATTTCCAGCAGTGGAAAAAGTGACTATTGTAAAAGATATTATCTTGCAAGTTGGGCGTAGTGGGACGGTGACTCCTGTTGCTATTGTTGAGCCAACACATATCGAGGGTGTCGTTGTAGAGCGTGCAAGTTTGCATAATTTTGATGAGATAGAGCGTAAAGATATTCGCATTGGCGATAGTGTTATCATCTTGCGTAGTGGAGATGTTATTCCTAAAATTATAAAAGTTTTAGAATATGAGCGTGATGGTTCGCAAAAAGTAACAACACGACCGCTTTATTGCCCTGTGTGTAAGAGTGAACTCTTAGATGAGGGCGCTTTGATAAAGTGTCAAAATCTTGAGTGTGAGGCGAGGGTGGTTAATGCTATTATCTATTTTGCTTCAAAACCGTGTCTTAACATAGATGGTTTGGGTGAGAAAATTGTTGAGACCTTACATAAAGAGGGACTTGTAAGAAGTGTCAAAGACCTTTTCTCTTTGAAGTTAGAGCAACTTTTGGCGCTAGAGGGCTTCAAAGAGAAAAAGAGTAAAAATCTTTTAAAAGCTATAGAGGATGCAAAAGGCTGTGAGTGTTGGCGTTTTATAAATGCTCTAGGCATTGAACATATCGGAGAGGTAGCCTCAAAAACTTTATGTGATAATTTTGGCTTACATGTAAGTAATGTTAATAAAGAAGAGCTTATTGCACTTGATGGCTTTGGTGAGGAGATGGCAGAGTCTTTGATGGAATTTATTCGTGTAAATCGTGAACTTATAGGCGAACTTCAAGAGCTTATCAATCCCAAAGCACCCACGGAAAAAGAAGAAGTGAGCGAAAATCCTTTTAAATCTAAAACCCTAGTGCTTACAGGAAGTATGAGTCAATCGCGTGGCGTGATTAAAGCTATGCTTGAAGAGTTTGGTGCCAAGGTTTCAGGTTCGGTTTCTAAAAAAACTGACTATCTTATCTATGGTGAAGATGCTGGGAGTAAGTACGATAAGGCTGTGAGTTTAGGCGTGAGTGTTTTGAGTGAAGATGAGATGAGAAAGATGCTTTTATGAGAATTTTATTAGTCACTTTGCTTTTTCTTAGTGCTTTATATGCCCAGCGCGCAGGACCTTATGTGGGCGCTAGCTATGGTGTAAGTTTTTATGATAGTGATGAAAGGGTGAGTAAACGAGATTTTAAAATTGATTCAGGTGCGCCACGCTTCACACTTGGTGCTTATATCAATGAGAGCCTCTCAATGGAAATTGATTATACATATTATAATAAATTTTATGGGATTTACGAAGGTGGCAAGGTTGTAGAATCTTTTTATTCTATGGGCGTAACGGTTTTGCCTCATTTGCCTTTTTATCACGACACCTTTGATTTTTTTGGAAGGCTTGGTATCGCTCAAGTCTTCTGGGTTGAGACAAATAGTCGCTCAAATTCTGATTCTGCTGGTGCTTATATTCTTGGAATAGGATTAGGTTATAAAATTATGGATTATACGATAAAAATAGGTTACGATCTGACAAGTTTTGGGCTTAAAGATTCCAATACTAATAAAAGTTATGATATGCGATTAGACTATTTTTACACAGCAATCGAGGTAAAATTTTGAGATTAGATCATTATTTAGTAGAAAATGGTTTTACAGACAGTCGCAATAAAGCCCAACAGCTAATAAAAGACAAAAAAGTCACACTCAATGACAGAGTGATCACAAAAAGTGCTTTTAAAGTCAAAGATGAAAGTGTAAAAGTTTTGGGTGATGATCTGTATGTTAGCCGTGCGGCTTTGAAGCTAAAAACATTTCTGCCGCTACTCCCCTTTACATGTAAGGGTCTGAATGTTCTTGATATTGGTTCAAGCACAGGGGGTTTTACAGAGGTTTTGCTTCAAGAGGGTGCCTTGCATGTAGATGCTGTTGATGTGGGAACAGATCAGTTACATGTAAGCTTAAGAGATGATGAGAGAGTAAGTTTATATGAACAGACAGATATACGAGAATTTCATAGCGATAAGCATTATGAATTAGTAACAAGTGATGTCTCTTTTATTTCACTAACGCATATTTTAGATGATGTTGAACGCCTTTCACAAGAGTGGATTATTTTACTTTTCAAGCCACAGTTTGAAGTAGGGCGTGAAGCAAAACGCGATAATCATGGCGTAGTAAAAGATGAAAAAGCTATCGCTAAGGCAATGCTACAATTTGAAGATACTTGCAGTATTAAAGGGTGGAAGCTTATAGCCAAAGAAGAAGCACATATTAGAGGAAAAGAGGGCAATATTGAATACTGTTACTGCTATAAACGACATTGAAGCTGTAGCTATTGGTGGCTTTGATGGAATGCATATAGGGCACCAACATCTTTTTTCCGCCTTAGGAGAAAAGGGTGCTATTGTTGTTATTGAAACTGGTTATGCGAATTTGACACCCGCTAGAGATCGTGAACATTTTAGCAAATATCGCATTTTTTATTATCAACTAGAAGATATTCGCCATCTTGATGGTAAGGGTTTTATTGCAATGCTTGAAAAAGCATTTCCAAAGCTTACAACTATTGTAGTGGGCTATGATTTTCGTTTTGGAAAAAATCGTCATAGCTCACATAAAGATTTAAAAGCACTTTTTGACGGGGAAGTTATAGTGATAAATGAGGTTCTTTATCAAAATGATTCTATCCATTCACATAAAATAAGAGCCAAGCTAAAACTTTCAGATATTAGAGGTGCAAATGCCTTTTTAGGGCATAATTATACAATCCATGGTGAAGTTATCAAGGGGCAAGGTTTGGGCAAGAGAGAGCTTTTTGCTACTATTAACTTACATGTAAAGGATTTTCTACTTCCAAAAGAGGGAGTATATGCGACACTAACGCGTATTGATGATGAAGAGCACTTTCACCCCTCGGTATCATTTATTGGACATCGCCATAGTACAGATGGTAATTTTGCAGTAGAAACCCATATCCTAGATGCTATGCTTACATGTAAGCAAAAGGCTTCGATAAGCTTTATAGATTTTGTGCGTGAAAATAAAAAGTTTTCTTCACTAGAAGCTCTAAAAGAGGCAATTAGAAGTGATATTGTTATTGCAAATAAATTATTAAAACAACATGTATTCTAATAATACTTTAACCAAATATATAATATAATCCATACAATAATTTCAGCACAAGGGACTCTTGATGGGTGAACTGTTTACATTCTTTGGTTTAATTAGCCATAACCACATTTTTATTTATGCAACACATATGTTATTGGCAGCAGGCATTGTACTGTTTTTAGCTAAGACAGCAACTAAAAGTCTTCGTATAGTACCAACAGGTACACAAAATGTTATGGAAGCATATCTTGGTGGCGTTCTTGCTATGGGTGCAGATGTTATGGGTAAAGAAGAGGCGCGTAAGTATCTTCCACTTGTAGCAACTATTGGTCTTTTTGTAGCGGTTGCAAATGTTATCGGTGTTATTCCAGGTTTTGAAGCGCCGAGTGCATTTCTTGACTTTACTTTAGCGCTTGCGATTGTTGTATTTGTTTACTATAACTATGAAGGAATTCGTCGTAATGGTGTTATTACATACTTCAAGCACTTTCTTGGACCAGTTTGGTGGTTATATTGGTTAATGTTTCCAATCGAAATCGTTTCTCATATCTCTCGCATTATTTCTCTTAGCTTCCGTCTTTTTGGAAATGTAAAAGGTGATGATATGTTCTTGATGGTAATCTTGATGCTAGCTCCATGGTTGCTACCTCTGATTCCATTTGCGCTCCTTTCTTTTATGGCACTGTTACAAGCATTTATCTTTATGATGCTGACATATGTTTACCTTGGTGGCGCTGTTCTTATGAGCGAAGAGCACTAAGACTTTAGGCAAGCACTCACCTTTGATACAGTTCTCAGCTTTATGCTTGGCATGGCTTGAGTTTTTGTTATCTTAGGTACTTTTTTACACAAGCCTCCATTATAAGCGAATATTCAAAAAGTTTTTCAAGCTAACTTCATCCCATGCTTTTGAAAGCTTAAGGTAAGCTTCTGCGTTTTCGTACACATGCTTAAAGTCTGCACTCTTTTTTCCTAATCTCTGGGTCACACTTTGTAAGGCAATTTTTCCTGCATCTATGATATCTTGAGGGTAGGAGTCTATCTTTACATGTAAGGCTTCGAGTTTTGCTAATGCTTTGATATTTTCGGCATGAAACTCTATCATCATGGAATTATTCATATCACTACTTGCCAAATCTATAATCGCTTGATGTTCGCTAGAGAGTTTCTCCCAAACATGCTTGTTAAATGTCAATTCCAAAACAGAACCAGGCTCATGCCAACCTGAATAATAATAAGGTGCGACCTTGTAAAATCCCATCTTTATATCAAGTGCAGGACCAACCCATTCAGTTGCATCAATTACGCCACGCTCTAGTGATGTATAAATCTCTCCAGCAGGCAGAAGAATGGTATTTACACCAAGTTGGGAAAAAACCTCACCACCAAGACCAGGAATACGCATTTTTAGACCTTGCATATCTGCAAGTGATTCTAAAGGCTTACGAAACCAGCCGCCCATCTGTATATTTGTGTTACCACCTAAAAATGGATAGAGATTGTATTTTGCATACATTTCACGCCACATAGCAAGACCATCACCATACATCATCCATGAGTTTATCTCTTCGGCAGTAAATCCAAAAGGTACTCCGCTGAAAAGAGAAAAAGCACTGTTTTTTCCCTTCCAATAATATGGCCCAGAGTGAAAAGCGTCTATCTCACCGCTAGAAGTTGCATCAAAAACTGCCAAAGCAGGTATCAGTGTATTTTTAGGAAAAAGTTTTATCTCTAAAGAGCCACCGCTAGCACATTTTACCTTTTCTACAAAACGCTCAACGCCTGTTCCCATAATAGGAAAATGAGCAGGCCAGCTTGTAGCGAGTTTGAGAGTGACTTTTCTATTTTTATTGATAGCAACACTTTTATAATCATCAGTGCTTTTTTTTGGATGTTTTGAGTAGTCTATAGCTTGACGATTGCTCTCATTGCAACCATCGAGTAAAAGTGTACTAGATGCTAAAACCCCTGTTGTTAAAAAATCTCTTCTGTCCATCTTAAAATCCTTAAAAAAGTGTCTGTTGTCTTAGATAATTGCTCTCATTGTCTAAAAATGTAGCTTTAACCCCGCTAAGTAATGCAAAATTAAAATGCTTAACTCTTAAAATCTTCATGACCTCTTTTTCTGATAAGTCATCACAGCTAAGCGAAAAGGAGTGTGCCCAAGGTGCATTTTGTGATATAAAAGCTATCTCTTCTTCGATAAGAGTTGCATCGTTTTCAAAAATAATGACTCTGTTTGTAGTTCCAAAATCCCTTACATGTAAGGCAGAGTTTACAAATCTTGCATGAAAATGGGGCATATTTACAAAAGGTTTTATCTTGTAAGAAATATTTTGCTTATGAAAAAGTGCCAAAAGTTGTTCCATATAAGGGATAAAAAGAGGTGATATCATCTGGCGTTCATAGTAGGTATCTCTATAAATAAAAGCCATCTCAAACAAGGTATGTTCAAGTAATCTTATCTTGTCTTCAACGCTACTATCGCTAAGACGAGAAGCATTAGTAAAAAGATCACTCTTTATCTGAGATTCTACGAAAAGTAGGGTGCTTTTAGGTGTAGCAGATAAAAGTTTTGAGAAATTATCGCTTAAACTTCCCTCTAAAACAATAAATTCATTTGATGTTGTAAATTGTTTAGCTACTTGCAAGATAATAGGCTTACATGTAAAAGCTACAAGCTCTTTGTCTATTAGGATAAAACGCACCAATCGTTTCAGAGCATCATAACTATCATCAACTTTTATCCATGCTATTTCTTTATCATCAAACTCTAAATCTCTTTCATACACTATGCCATACGCACCCTTCTCGATAGCCTGTGAAATATCATGAGGCTTAAGCGCAACAAAAAGAGAACCTCGTTTTACACGAGAAGCCTCTATAACTATATCGTTAAAAAGTGAAATATGGGGCTGGCTCATTAAAGAGCCATGAGTTAGCGCTAGAACATTTTCAAGTCTCACAAGAATTTAAGAGATTTTTGTACCGATTTTTTTCGGTTTCTCAGGGCGAATAAGACAAAGTCCCTCTTCATCTTTTGCAGCAAGGAGCATACCTTCTGAAATCATTCCCATAAGCTTGGCAGGTTTGAGGTTGGCAACAACACATACTTGCGTACCTATAAGAGACTCGGCGCTGTAAAATTCTTTGATACCAGCAACAACTTGACGGGGTTTTTCTTCACCAATATCTACTTGAAGTTTAAGGAGTTTTTTACTCTTCGCAACTTCCTCAGCCTCTACAACAAGACCAATTTTTAGAGTTGTTTCAAAAAATTGATCTATACCAATAAGATTATCTTCATTTTTTACAATCTCTTTTACAGGTTCTTTTTTCTCTTTTGGTTTCTCAGCTTCGAGCATGGCTTTTGGGGCTTCTTTAATCAAAGGTTCTTCCACACGAGGGAAAAGAGGTGGCACTTTTTGAATAACAAAAGGAGCAAGCAGAGCATCATCTTTAATAAGTTTAGTATAATGTTTTGTGCTCATCTCAATACCAAGCGCACCCGCTATCGTTGTGGTTGTTTGAGGCATAACACCATGCAAACGCAAAGAAGCTTTTGCTAAAATATTAGCAATGAGTGCAACGGTTGCTAAGGCTTGATCTGTTTTGCCTTCTTTCATTTTTACCCATGGAGCATGCTCTTCTATGGCTTTATTTCCAATGCTAAAAAGTTTCCATAACTCTTCTAAGTAGCGGTGCATACGAATTTCATCAAGATATTCATCGAGACTATCGAGGACTGTTTTCATCTCTGAGAGCTCTTTTGTATGGTATTTTTCTACATCTTTTGAGTCGATATGAAAGTCACTATACTTGCCGCTCATCCCGATAATACGATTTAAAAGATTGCCTAAATCATTGGATAAATCAGAGTTGATACGATCAATAAAAGCTCGTTGTGAAAAATCACCATCTTGTCCAAAAGGCACTTCACGCATCATAAAGTAGCGAAGATTATCGAGACCATAAGCATCAGCAACCTCTTTTGGGTGAATAACATTGCCTTTAGACTTACTCATCTTCTCACCATCACGAGTCCACCAACCGTGAGCCCCGATATGTTTAGGAAGTGGCAGATCAAGACTCATTAAAAATGCAGGCCAGTAGATAGCGTGAAAGCGTAAAATATCTTTGCCTACAAAGTGAATATTTGCAGGCCAAAGGTGCATATTTTTTTCATCATTACCATAGCCAAGCGCAGTGATATAGTTTAAAAGGGCATCTAACCACACATACATCACATGTTTGTCATCATTGAAAGATTTAGGAAGTTTTACGCCCCAAGTAAAGCTTGTTCGGGTGACTGAAAGGTCATGCAAGCCACCTTTTACAAAGTTGATAACCTCATTACGGCGTGATTTTGGCAAGATAAAATCAGGATGTGCTTCATAATAATCAAGAAGCTTCTGTTCATAATCGCAGAGGCGGAAAAAGTAACTCTCCTCTTTTACCGTGCTTGTAGTGCGTCCACAATCAGGGCAAAATTCACCATCAATAAGTTGTGTTTCAGGAAAAAATGTCTCACAACTTACGCAGTAATGACCCTCGTAATCACCTTTATATATATCACCTTTAGCAGACATCACTTCAAAGGCTTTTTGAACACCTTTTTTATGTTCTTCGTCCGTGGTGCGGATAAACTGATCATAACTGATATCAAACTCATCCCACAAGTTTTTAAAAGTAGCACTTATCTCATCTGCAAACTCTTGAGTAGATTTTTTATTTTTAAGAGCTGACTCTTCAATCTTTTGACCATGCTCATCTGTGCCTGTTAAAAAATAAGTCTCCTCGCCTATAAGCCGTGAATGACGCGCGATAGTATCAGCAATAAATGTTGTATAAGCATGTCCAATATGGGCTTCACCGTTGACATAGTAGATAGGGGTAGTTACATAATTACTCATATATTTTTATCTCTTTCATTAAAATTCAAATCCGCCAGTATCGCCTTTTGACATACTGTTGTACACGGCATTTACATAAGCTTTGCGAACATCACAGCCTATATAATGTTCACACTCTTTACAGCTCTTTACTTGATGTTCACTTTGACACTTTTGAAGTTTTTGCAACTCTTCATCAAGTTTTTGCTCATAAATATTACTGTTTACAGCAGACATCTTTAGCTTTTGCTATCTCGTATTTTGATCCAAAGTAGCATGGTGCACTTTCGTGAGGCTCAGAACAAGGAAGCTCCATCAAACGCTCTCCCTTAGCACCAATTGCTTCACCGCCTGCCAACTCATAGATAAAGGCAAAAGGGAACACTTCAAAAAGTTTACGAAGTTTTCCATTAGGGCGGTCTGAGGTTGCTGGATACGAGAAGAGTCCACCGCCTTTAAGTAAAATCTGATGTAAATCAGGAACCATTCCACCAGAATAGCGCAGACGATAGCCCTCATCAAAAAGCTCTTCGATAAGTGCCTTATGTTCACTTGACCAGCAATTTTGCGTTGATCCAGGAGCATTTAGTTTGCCTTTTTCATTTAGCTTGATAAGCTCCATCTCTTTAAAGCGTCCATGACGATAGATATAGTGACGCACACTCTCATGATATGCAGTTACCATCTCTAAGCGCGGGCCATAAACGACATAAACAGCTGCAATCATATTTTGTGCATCCCAGCCACCATCATAGATTCCAAAGATAGAACCTACACTAAGATTTACATCTATAAGGCTTGAGCCATCAAGTGGGTCATAAGCAATGAGAAGTTGCCCATCAGGATGAAGGGTTTCAGCTTCTTCTTTCTCTTCACTAGCAATAGTTTTGATAACAGGAAGCTTAGAAAACTCTTCAGCAATAATTAAATCACTAATAATGTCAAGCTTAAGCTGAATATCACCTGATTGATTTGATTGGGCTGAATAATCTGTATCTTCATTGGTAATTGCTTCATGAATGCGAAAAGCTGATGTTTTTATAGCTTCAAATATCGGTTCGAGTGAGGTCATTATACTTCCTTAGCGTGATTTAAAATCCACTCTATGACAGTGGATTCATTGTTAAGATCAAGAACATCAAGTCCTTGAGGTAGGTCATAGTCAATGCGATTGATACTCCCATCAATCGCAAGCGCATTCATATAGGGAAGATACTCCTTGTCTATACTCTCTCTAAAGATGCTTATCCGTGGCAATGGTAGGTTTTTTAAGCCTTCAACAAGCAAAATATCAAAGTCCCCAAAAAGCTCTATAATCTCATCAAGACTCTGCTGTTTTTGAGAAAAATAAGTAGTACGAGTCGGAGAGGTGACAATAACCTCCGCACCAGTATCAGAAAACTTATAACTATCTTTTCCTGGAACATCAAAGCGTGCTTTATCTTTGGGGTCATTTTTGACAATCGCCACCTTAAGCCCATTCTCGTGAATGAGCCTACGCGCCACTTTTAATATAAGCGTTGTTTTACCACTGCTTGAAGGTCCGGTAAAAGCAACTGCAAGTCTTTTTTTCAATCTTTATCACCTTACATGTAATATGTAAGTGATTATATTCAAAAAGCAATTAATACACTCTTACATGTAAGCAAGATAACAATAACGCCAATCAATTTTTATAAGGTTTCCAATGGGTTTGAACTAAAATACCCCTAAAATTGAATAGATAGTTTTATTGGTACTCGAAAAGTTTAAAACCTCCGTCTTACAGACGGACAGATTTATCATCGTCTTTGAAGAGTTCCTTGATAGAGTTTGCATTGGCAAAACAGTTGTGATTATTACACAGCATCATGTTCTCTTGCTCATGATATCTTACATGTAAATAGGGATAGTTACTGGCATTTCGTATCTCTTTTATAGAAGTTTCAAAAGGAACTTTTACAATATGGTCTTCATGAATATAACGCAGTGCTTGGTTTGTCATATAAGGATAGTTCATCGGTCTTTTATGTAGATCGTAGGAGTAATATTCTAAGGTTTTAAAAGCAAAATGACGGTATTTATCATCTAAAATGCTTCCAAGAGAGAGCAGTAAATCAACTATCACACCAACAGAACCAGGATAAGAGCTATCTCTCATATCTGCCTCAGTTGTAAACTCTCCACGACTAAAGTACCAACGCCCTTTGTCGTAATATCGCTCTAAGGCACTATTTGCCATCTGTTGTGCAAGGATAAGATAGTTTTCGTTACATGTAAGCTCATAGGCAGTGATAAGTGTTACTCCAAGATAAGCGTAATCTTCTAAAAAAGCCTCTATTTTTGGCTCTTTGTTTATAAGAGTGGAGTGCATAAGAGTAGAGTCTAACATCATTTTTTCAAGCAAGCCATCAAGTGAAGAGACTGCTTGAGGGAGAATGTTTTCATCATATATCGCTAATTCAAAAAATGATTTAATCATCATAGCAGACCAAGAGGTCTGAACTTTTTTATCGATAAAAGGGTAGGCTCGAGGTTTGCGAAGCTCTTGAAGAGCAATTTTTATTTTTTTAAACCACTCAGGTTTTGAAAGCTCTTTAAGACGGATAATATTTGCTCCCTCAAAGTTTCCATTTTTGCTTACATGTAAGGCTTGTAAGATACTTTTAGATTCCTCTTTGCTGTGACCACAATTTAAAATAACTTTTTGTACTTCTTCATAAGAATAAACAAAATATTTACCTTCTTCGCCCTCGGTATCAGCGTCGCTTGCAGAGTAGAAGAGATTATCTTCTAGCATAAATTTTTGCATAAAAGAGACTATCTCTTGAGCTATAAGTAGATAGTTTTCATTGTGAAAAATTTTATATGCTCGCAGATAAACTTCGCAGAGCAGGGCGTTATCATAAGTCATCTTCTCAAAATGCGGAACAAGCCATTGTGAATCAACGCTGTAACGACAAAAACCACCATCAATTAAGTCATACATACCACCTAGTGCCATATTGTTAAGAGTGTGTGTGAGTATTGAAGCTATCTCCTTGTTTGGATTTATTTCGTAGATGCTCATTAAGGTATTGAGCGTTGAAGTGTGTGGAAATTTTGGAGATACTGAAAATCCGCCATAAGTCTCTTCGTAATTAAACTTTAGATTTTTAAAAAATATACTAGCGATATCTTCTGTCAGTTTTGTAGCTTGAGTAGGGTGCTCTTTTGGTTTAAGATAGCTTTGAATTTCATCTGCATTTTTATGGAGTTGCGTATCATTTTGAGCCACTTTTTCACCAATAAGTTTACTTAGTTCGATAAAACCCATACCCTCAATAGAGGCTTGGCGTGATTCAGGGGGTATGTATGTTCCTGCAAAAAAAGGCTTGTTTTGTGGGGTACAAAAGATAGATGTTGGCCAACCACCCGCACGGCGGTTTAGAAGCATATAAACTTCTTGATAATATTTGTCGATATCAGGACGCTCTTCGCGATCAACTTTAATACTGACAAAATACTCATTTAAAACATCAGCACACTTTTGGTTTTCAAAGACAGTCTCTTCCATTACATGACACCAATGGCATGAACTATACCCAATACTTATAAATATTGCTTTATTTTCAGCTTTTGCCTTGGCAAATGCTTCATCACCCCACGGGTACCAATTCACAGGATTGTCTTTGTGTTGTTGGAGGTAAGGAGAATCTTCTTTTTCTAATCTATTTGACATAATATTTTCTCTTTCTTGTTTTAGACTTTTATAGAGTATGAAAATATTACTAATGAAAGGCTTAAGATGAGAAGTACTTTGATTTTTTTATATTATGTTCGCTTTTTCTCTAAACTTATCTTTTTTATGCTTGTCCATTTTTAAAAACAACAATACCATCTTCATCCCCGTAAAGATATTCACCCTCACGAAATGCTAGACCACCAAAAACAAGTTCTACACCGCGTTTTGCACTTGCTTTATTTGGACTTTTATACGGGCATGTTCCTAAGGCAAAAAGTGCTAAAGGTATGGTTTTTGTTACATGTATATCTCGAACATAGCCATTTATCACTATACCAGCCCAGTTGTTTTTTGATGCAAACTTCATGAGATTTTCACCTACAACCGCGCAATAATCGCCATTTACATCAACAACCGCGATATGTCCTTGACCATCTTCTTGAAGCATTGAGACTAAATCTGCGTTATGTTCATTGAGTTTTATCGTTTTCATAGGACCCTTACATGTAAGCGCTCCTCCATAATTTGTAAAAATTGGACGCGCTATCTGCGCTTCTTCTGTATTTGCATCACATAAATCTGCTGTATAAAAACTCATTTTCATCTCTCCCAAAGTTTTAATTGCCAAATTTTACTCAATAGTGGATAAAATATCGCATTCAAGACATATAGGTTGTGTAAGTATGAAAGTTGTAACAGGCGTAGTTGGCAATGATATTCATGTTGTTGCCAATAGATTAATCGATATTTCACTCCAAGAGCGTGGTTTTACTGTTTTTAACCTTGGAGTCAATACTTATCTTGAAGAGTTTATTGATGCGGTTATCGAAACGGATGCGGATGTGCTTCTTGTTTCTTCGCTCAATGGTGAAGCAGAGGGGTGGTGTCGCGATTTGGGAATTTTAAAAAGTAAATTTGATTTAAGCGGTGTGGTTTTTATGATTGGTGGGAACTTAAGTGTTGGTGAAGTGAGTACCGAAGAGATTATTCCAAAGTTTCAAAACTATGGTTTTGATCTGGTTTCGCATCAGAGTGATTTAAATGAAGGGCTTGATGAACTTGAAGCTCTCTTAAAAGAGCGCTTATGAGTTTATTACAACGCGAACGCGAAATAATCGTTGCCAATGAGTATATAGACAACTTCGATTTCGATGAAGTCAAGGAGTTTATCACCAATGCAAGTAAAAATCTCTTTATCTCCCATAAGTTTAAAAATAGTGACAATATCTTAGTCCAACCTCGTGGCGGTTTTCCTACCTATGATAAAGTTTTTGAACTTTACGGTGAGTTTAAGGCTTCCAATGTTGATGTACTGCCTCTTACAATTGATAGCAATACTCGTCTCAATGATTACGCAATGGCTAAAAAAATGTTAGCTCTTTCAGAGGAAAATGATACCAATATGTTAAACGGCTATCCTCTAGTCAATCATGGCTATCGCACCACTCGCAAAATGATGGTGCATTATGATACCCCTATAAGCCTACGCCACGGAACACCTGATGCACGACTGCTTATTGAGACTGCCTTGGCTTCGGGTATTTTTGAGATTGAGGGTGGGCCTATCACTTATCTACTTCCATACTCAAAAAACTTTCCACTTGATAAGGCCTTTTTATATTGGAAGTATGTAGAGCGTGTTTGCGCAGAGTATTCAAAACTCAATGAGCCAATCAACCGTGAATCCTTTGGCCCACTCAGCGCAACGCTTCAGGCACCTGCTATTGTTATCGTCATTCAGCTGCTTGAGATGCTGCTCTCACTTGAAGAGGGTGTAAAATCTTTTTCAGTCAGTTTTTCTCAGACAGGTTCGATGAATCAAGATGCAGTAAGCTCTAATGTTATTAAAAAACTTGCTCGCAAATATGCTGATAAGTTTGGTCATACCGATGCAGTAATCAATCTTGTTTATCATCAATGGATGGGTGCTTTTCCTTACAATAAAAACTCATCAGATGCGCTTATTAACACCTCTACTGTTATCGCAGCAATAGTAGGTGCGAATAAAATCATCACAAAAACTCGTGATGAAGCTTTTGGGCTTCCCACTAAAGAGTCTAATGCCCAAGCCGTTGCCAATGTAAAATATACTCTTAATATGCTCAAAGGACTTCCAAAAATTCATGACGAAGAAGAGGAGGAAAACCTCACCCTTCAAGTTGATGAGATTTTAGAGGCAGTTTTTAATGACAACGCGGACACTCTTTGGAGAAAAGTCTTTAACTCTATCAAAAAGGGCTATATAGATATTCCTTTTTCTCCCCATATTATCAATCATAATGAGGTCATAACAGTCCGTGACCCGCAAAGTAATATCCGCATCTATAACAAAGGTAATCTTCCACTTTCAGAGAAAAGCTTTGCCTTTGACCGTGACAAGATAAGACTTGGTGAAAATGAATCTGTGGTACAAAAAATTATTCAAGATATCGGAGTTATGCTATGAGTAAAATTTTAATAGATATCGGGAGTACCTATTTTAAAGTTTCTCAAGATGAGGGTATTGCACAGTATTTTAGAAATTTTGAGCGCAATATTTATGATGATTTTCAGAGTCGCTGTGGCGATCTACTTTCACGATATGCCAAAGAAGATGTTCATATCTGTAGTTCTGCCAATGGAGGGCTAAGTACCTTAATCATAGGACTCACCCACTCTTTTAGCTTAAAATACGCCACAAATATCGCGTACAATGCAGGAATCAATATCATTGATACCGTTTTGTACTCACATATTCATGAATATACCCCTCCACAAGAGCAGATTGATGTCGTTATTATTGTTGGTGGTATTGATGGGGTTAAAAATATCTTTGATGATACGCTTCTTGATTACCTTAAGCAGATAAATTTTCACAATATTGTCTATGTTGGTAGTGATAAGAGTCATAGTTTTATGCAAGAAAATCTTGAAAATATTCTCATATTAGACAATATCATCAATCCTAAACTTCAAGTTAGAGGCGAAGAGTTAAAAAACTTTTTAACGAACCTTTACCAGCAAGATATTACGGGAAAAGAGGATATAAAGCATCTTTATGAATTTACCTCCAATCAAATTTATTCCACGCCTTATATAGTCAATCGCTCTATGGGAATGATGCATAAGACCTTTGAAGTGGCTGATCCTTTTATCCTTATTGATATTGGTGGGGCAACGACTGATATTCATTATTCTCGTGATTTGGTTGTAGATAATATCGTCAGTGAAAGCGAGTATGACCGCCTTGTCTTTAAAAAGCTTGGTGTCTTTAAATCACGAGATTCACTTGTTTTTAGCGCTAAAAACAATGAGTTTGTCTATGAATTACTCGAATTTTTAAATGTAACTGAAAATATTTTAGAAGAGCATAGTGACAATGCCACAAAGATTTTAATGCAACTCTCTATCTTTTTGGTGCTTTACAAAACATCACTTCATCACAATCTTTATATAAACCTCCAGCTAGAAAAACTAAACTCCATCATCTTTACAGGCGGTATCACAAAGGTGCTTCAGTTTGAAGAGGTAGAGATGATAGTAAAATTCTTTTGTAAAAAACTTTTACACTTTCATCAGATTCCATCGCTTATCATTGATGATGAGTATAAAATCTGGACACTAGGCATAAAAGGGAGCTCACATGTCAGTTAATAGCATAAGGCACTTACTTGAAAGCGCAGTAGAGACTTCAGCAGAGAAAACTGCCCTTGTTTTTAATAGTGAGAAGTATAGTTACAAAGAACTTTTGGAAAATGTCAATAAGGTTGCACACTATTTTACTACTCTTAAGCTCAAAAAAGGGAGTCGTATTGGCATCTACTCGCACAAGGGAAGTGAGCAAGTTATCGCTATCTTGGCTCTACTCTCTAGTGATTATGTTTTCGTTCCTATTACGCGTCTGCTTAAACCCGAACAAGTCCAACATATTGTTGATGATTGTCAGATAGCTTGTATGATTACGGATGAGTATAAGATAGATGCGCTTAAGGCTCTTAGATTTGAAGGCAAGGTTATCACTTATCATCCTCATGAGCGAAGTGATGTCTCTTTTGATGAGATGTATAAGTGTTATGATGCAAACCTTACATGTAAGATTAATGGACATGATAATGCCGTTATCACCTACTCCTTTGGTTCAAGCGGAAACCCTAAGGGTATTGTGATTACGCACCGTAGTTTGACTGATGGGGCGCGTATTGTCTCAAACTATATAGATATTAAAGAGAGTGATGTTCTCTCAGGACTACTGAGCTTTAATCTTGACTATGGACTCAACCAAATCTTTACTACACTCTATGCAAAAGCGACTCTTGCTATTCATAAATTTGTGCTACCAAGTGATTTTTTCAGCCATCTTATTAATGATAAAATTACTATCATAGCACTGATGCCTATTCATATCACGCAGATGTTTGATGATGACATTCATAAAATCCCTCATATAGAGCATCTTAAAAATATTCGTACTATCACCTCGTCTGGAGGCAATATCACAAATCTTATGATTAAAAATATCAACACCCATTTTCAAGGCGCTGAGTTTTATTCTATGCACGGTTTAAGTGAGGCTTTTCGTTCCGCATTTCTTGATCCTAAACAGATTCATATCCGTCCTAACTCTATTGGCAAGGCGATTCCTGATGTGGAGCTTTATATCATCAATGAAGAGGGAGAAGCATGCAAGCCTCGTGAGATTGGTGAGCTTATTCACCGTGGGGCATGTATCTATAAAGGATATTGGAACTCACCACAGGAGACTGCTATGCGTTTTAAAAGTATCCAGATCTTAGATAAGGTTATCGATCTTGAGCATGGTCTCACTGATGAGATTGTCGTTGCGAGCGGTGATTATGTCTATAAAGATGAAGAAGATTATCTCTATTTTGTCTCACGCAAAGATGATATGATTAAAACGCAAGGCTACCGTGTCAGCCCTGTTGAGATAGAGAGCGTTATTTACAACAATATCCCTGCAATCTCATCATGTACTATCTTTTCAGTAGAAAACAGTGAGATTGAAGAGGAGATAGTTTTAGTCTATAATGCAGAGCATGAACTAGCCAAAAATGAGATACTTTTTGAGCTGAAAAAACATCTTCCAAACTATATGCTTCCTGCACAGATATTTTATAACCGCGAGATGCCTCTAAAATCACTACACGATAAAGAGGTCAATAAAGAGAGTCTCAAAAACGAGATGATAAAAAATAATTTACTATAAAAAGGATACAAAAGACTATGGCAACATACATTTTCGGACACACAAACCCAGATTCAGACTCAATTGTTGGAGCAATTTCTCTCTCATACTTAAAAAACAAACTTGGAGAGGACACTATCCCTGCTCGCCAAGGCAAAATATCACCTGAAACAGAATTTATCTTAAACAAATTTGGTGCAAATGCACCTGAGCTTAAAACTTCTTACGCTGGTGAAAAAGTTTATATTGTTGATTATTCTGACTTAGGACAGGCTCCTGAAGATATTATGGAAGCGACTATCTTAGGCATAGTTGACCATCATAAACTAGGAGATTTAACAACTTCTACACCCCTAGAGTGCTGGATACGCCCTGTTGGATGTAGCAATACTATCATCAAAGAGATGTATGATTACCATGGCATAGAAATCACTAAAGATATCGCAGGAATGATGCTCTGTGCTATTCTTAGTGACACTGTTATCTTCAAATCTCCTACATGCACAAAAGCCGATACAAAAGCGTGTAAAGAGTTAGCGCAGATAGCAGGTATAGAAGATTACAAAGCCTTAGGTATGGAGATGTTTATTGTTAAATCTGCTGTTGCTGGCGCTACAGCTCGTGAGCTCACCACTCGCGATTACAAAGAGTTTGCAATGGGCAGTGAAAAAGTAGGTGTTGGACAGCTTGAAGTTGTTGATCTGAGCGTATTTAACACTATGAAAGAAGATCTCTTTGCTGATTTGAAAAAACTCAAAGAAGAGGGCTCTTTACATACTGCTATACTTTTACTCACTGATATTATGACTGAGGGTTCTCAGATTTTAGTTGTGAGCGAGGATGCGTCTAAGGTAGAAAAAGCTTTTGATGTAAAACTTGAAAATTCAGAGGCATGGCTTGGTGGAGTGCTCAGTCGTAAGAAACAGATTATTCCATTTTTACAAGCGCAGTTTTAAGTAGTTACATGTAAGGAACTACTTTGCCACCATTTTATTATAGATATACAGACGCATATCTTTATGGTGGACATCTTCTTGACATGCTTGCTTATAAATTGTTGCAACCTCTTGAGCGTGTTGGTCATACTTGAAGTGCGGATAGTGAATCTTCCACGCTTTTTTTATAAGATTGAGCGTCATTCTCTCCTGTATCCACTCGCTAAACATTAAAAATGTAGCAAAAAAGACTCCTGTAAATAAAACCGCAAAAACAATAAGCGCGTGGCAATCTATCTTTACTAGAAAACTATGAAAAATTAAAGCAGGAATCCCAAAAGCTATATGCCAAAGCACTATATAAAAAAGATATGCACGCCCTTTTCTAAAACGAAATCCAAGCATCGCCGATTCTGGACGCATTCCCTCTTGATTTGCTTTGTTTGCCATTAAAAGGTCAGAGAAAAGCATAGGCTGTTCTGATGTTTTAAAGATAAAAGGAAGTAGTTTTGTATCAATTAATCTGTTTATTTTCTCTTGTAAGTTCATCTAGTACCCCACCACCCATAGATTGAGGGTCTCTGAAAGAGTACAAAGCAGGAAGTGTAAGGCAGATTATCGCAGGAGTACTTATTGTACTTCAAGATAACCTAACGCAGCAATTCCTGTTTTGTACTCTTTCCCTTCGGGTGGTTTAAAAAATAGCCATCTCTTGCCCTTAAACACTTAGAAGTAGAATAACTACGACTTCAGTGTTTAAAAACAAGATATGGCTATTTTTTAAATCACAGAGACCCTCAATCTATGAGTGGTGGGGTACTAGTTTCTCTCGTATATG
>CAMZLS010000054.1 GCA_947311765.1 uncultured Helicobacteraceae bacterium | reverse complement strand
CCAGCCATAGGTATCATCCCTATCCACACACGACGCTTTGGTAAAATAGTCACTTTTGGCACCATGACTTTTTCAATAGTTTTAATTTCTTCTTCTTTTGCTATGGTCGCATTGGTTTCTATCTCTTCTTTTAAAGTTTCTTCTTTTTCAATACGATTTAACTCTCTATTTGCCTCCAGAATAACACTATTGTTTAATGGCTGTGATTTTTTTTCTTCACAAGGCGCAAAATAGATATAAGCAAAAAAAATAAGTCCAATAAGTCCTAGAAGTATAAAAATTATTTTACCTTGCTTCCCTTTTGAAACAGGCTCCTCTTTACTTACGAAGAGTTCTATTTCAGGAGTTTGAGAAAGCTCTACATCTTGAGATGTAAAAAATTCTTCTCTATAGCTCGCTAAATCAATATTGAATTCGCGCTCTAAAATAGATACAAATCCTAAAAATTGCACCTTACGCATCTTAGAAAAATCACGCTCAAAAAGAGCTTGAATATTGTATTGCGAAATTTTCGTACGATGTTGAATTGTTGTTATATCATGTTTTTTTATTGGATCTAAAATATCAGACATCACGCATCCTATCTATTAAAATTGCACCTGCTGCACTGACATTGAGTGAATCAAATCCGTGGTGCATCTGAATCTTAACAAGTTTATCAAGCTTTTTCACTACTCTTGCACTCAAACCTTCCCCTTCACTTCCTAAAATCAAGGCTCGTTTACCGCTTACATGTAAGCCTCTAATATCTTCACCTTCTAAGACAGCGCCATAAAGTGTAAAGTCTTGAGTTTTTAAATCATTCATCACATCATGAATATTTGTTTCGACAATAAGAGCAATATCAAAAAGAGCTCCTGAGCTTGTGCGTGCAATACTTTCAAAGTTGAGCGATTTTAAACCACATACAACGATAGCATCCACACCTAAAGCATGAGCACTTCGCACTATTGCTCCAATATTGCCTATATCAGTCAATCCACTTAAAATAAGTATAAACTCAGGATCTTTGAGATCATTCACACTCGTACGAGGTATCGGTGTAACATCCGCTAGAAAACCTTGATGGTTTCCACTTTTACTCATAGCCTGTGCAGCATTTTGAGGGATTCGCTTTATCTCAAAATCAAACTTCATAAGACGAGAATACTCTTTTTTATCTAGTTCTTTGGCAAGATAAAGTTTTTCTATTTTTTCGGGGTGATGCTCTATTAGATAATAGATACTTTGTTTTCCATATATTAGCATGCTGTTATTTTATCTCATTATTAATTAGGCGCTTATAACACGCCTTAGGATTTTCTCCTGTTATTTTTGCAATAAGTTTTGAAGCAATTTTCTTAGGTAAATCAAAGCCTAAAATATCTGCCTCACTTATACTGCTACGATGTACTTCTCCTGCTTCAATAACGACTACCCACTCCCCTTTGATTACGCCCTTTAATTGTTCTATCAACTCCTGCGCACTTCCACGATAATAGTGCTGATACTTTTTACTAAGCTCTTTAGCGAGAAATATCTGCCTAGTAGGAGTGCTTACATGTAAGGCATCAAGTAATTTCATTAAACGGTGTGGAGACTCATATAAAACGGTAGTGTATCCATTAAAAAGTGCTTCTTCTAAGGCACTATTGCGATCACTGCCCTTATGTGGTAAAAAACCATAAAAAAACATCTGAGTAGTCACAAAACCACTTGCTACAAAAGCAGTTAAAACTGCATTTGCCCCAGGTAAAACATCATACTCAATTTTATTTTCAATACAATAGCTCACAAGAGTTTGACCAGGGTCACTCACTCCTGGCATTCCAGCGTCACTTGCATATACGATATTTTGCTCAAAAAATGAGGGTTCAAGCTTCTCTATGAAATCTTTTTCATTATGAGAATGCAAAGAGATAAATCTGGGTTCTTTTACATGTAAGCCATAACGCTCACTCAAAAGCATAAGGAGTTTTTTTGTAATTCGTGTATCTTCACAAAGAATAATGTCTGCTTGAGAAAAAACATCAATAGTACGAAGGGAGATATCGGCAATGTTGCCGATAGGGGTAGGAACGAGAGTAAGCATAAACTCTACTCTCTTTTACACTCTATTGCTAACCGCGGTTATAACGTTTATTGAATTTCTCAATACGTCCAGCAGTATCTACAATTTTTTCAGATCCAGTAAAGAATGGATGGCACTCATTACAGATATCTATACGCATTGCGTCTTTTGTTGATTTTATCTCAAAACTATTACCACATGCACATGTTACTTGACATGCTACATTTGTTGGATGGATTTCTGCTCTCATTTTTTTGCCTTTTGAGTCACGCTTCATACGTGAATCGGTATATTTTTTAAATCCGTACGGGTGCGGATCATTTTGAAAATGAATTTTAGCAGAATTTTTCTTTGTTTACAACTTTTTCGCGCCGTAAAAGAAAACACCTTCAATAATTTGCTCACTTATATACACAATTTCATAAGCAATATCTGCAATACCCTCAAGCGGATCATCACATTGAAGCACTCCATGATCGCCTATTTTAATATTAAAACTCAGTGCATCTTCTGCTGCATAAAAGGAGATTCCATTGGCTGAATTATCAAAAAGATAGACGCCTGGCTCTCTTTCTCTCCCACCATTTTTCAAGTGCGCATGAATCGGTGGTGTGACAATAGTACGCTTAATTCCATGATTATTTGTCACAACCTCAAAGCCATCTGCTAAGGATTTGAGTTCGCCACTTTTTTCTACTAAGATACTCATGACGTCTTTAGAATTATTTGCATTTTCAACTAAAACATCGCTAGATTCTTGAACGCTCACCAAAGCATCCCCTACTCCTTGTAGTTCTTTTGTTTCATGTTTAAATTGTTCTTGAAAAACTCGAAGCACCTCCGTCATCGCAGTAATGCTCCCTTGAACATCTTTAAAACGATTGCTTAACTCTTGTGATGAAACGCCCAATTCTCCCATTACATCTTTGGCTTGTGACGCATTTTTCGTTACCAATCTTATGTGCTCATGAATTTTTTTCAACACATCACTAATAGTCTTAGCATTATCTAGCGAAACCTCAGCGAGCTCTCTTATCTTCTCAGCCACGACCGCAAAACCTCTACCATGCTCACCCGCACGAGCAGCTTCTATGGCAGCATTTAAGGCGATAAGATTTGTCTCATCTGCTATATCTGTGATAATTTCCATTGTTTGTGAAATCTCATCAGAAAATACACGCAACTCTGTGATAGCGTTTACAGTTTCATCCATAGCATTTGCAGCATTTTCACTCTCATTCAGATTAGTACTTAAAACCTTTTGGCCTATCTGGATATGCCCTATTGAAGTTGCAGATTCTTCAAATATCATTTGCATCTTCTCACCCATATCAGTATTGAGACTTAAAAACACTATTTATACTTTCTCGAGAGTGTTCTAAATCGCTATTTTGTGAAGCAACATGCTCATGTGTCTGGTCTATTTTCACATACCCATAGCTTGCCTGAAAAGCCATAGCTTTACTCTCATCAACAACATTTTTAATAACAGGGCGCAGCATATTTACCATACGCTCAAGATGCCTAAAAAGACGATCTATCTCATTATCAGTACTTCCTTCATACATCAACTCATCTTTGGTTAAATCATCAATAATAAAACTTCCTTTTTCTACTCTAAAGATAACTTGAAGCACTTTATTAATGCGTTTAGCGATATGATTCGCAAAAAGATAATGTGCCAACCCAATAATCAATAAAATATTAAAAATTGCCGTTATAGTTGTTAGCCAAATACTCTCAGAAAGAGCTTTATTGTAATCAAGTCTATCAATGCGAACATTTTCTATTGCAACAACCTCATCAGGAACCCATGTTGGATGACACATCTTACATCGCTCTTCACTCACAATAGGGCGTGCCATCATATAATAAGATTTACCCTCATCCTCTATAATACGCTCAGCCTGCCTGATATCGCGATTATTTTTAAAATATTCTATCATGTCACTCTCATAAGAAGTAGCTTTATTTGTAGGTACAACTGGATGATTTGAGGCCTCTTTGTAGAAAACTTTCCCGTTTGAAACCGCAGTAAATCGAGAAAAGACCTCATTTTGAATATTTTGTGGAATTTCAGGAGATTCACCGCTAAAGAATTTCTCATTTCGAGACTCAAGCAAAATGCCTGCAAAATTTAAGATAGACTCCGCTTTTGTGTACAATCCACGATCAAGGGTCTCTTTTTGAGTTTTATAATCATACCAATAAAAAACCTGTAGAAATAGCGATAAAAGCAACAGAGAACATAATGGAAAACATTGTAGCTAATTTATAAGTTTTAGGGTGTCTTAGCATGATAAATCCTTAGTTCTAAATTATAACAAAACTTTGTTTGAAACTGCCACAACTGCCGTTTCTGAGCGTAAAACCATAGGGGTTTTAAAACGAAAGAGGCGATTTGTAACAAATAGCTGACGCTCTTCTTGGCTAAACCCTCCCTCACATCCGATAAGCACTGTTGCAATATCTTGGGTCTTACTCAAAGGTGTTCCTGCAAAATCAAAAATAGCAGTATCTGGATACTTTTGCAAAAACTCTTCTACCGAGCTGCATGTAGCAAACCGCATCATATCAGAGCGCCCACACTGCTGTGAAGAAGCATCTAAAATTCTATAAAAACGTTCAAAATCCAATCGAAAGTTTTTTTGACTTCGCTTACATGTAATAAAAGTTATCTTATCTACTCCAGACTCATTAAGTTGCGCTAACACTTTTTCTATAGATTTTGGGTCTATAAGACACCAGCCTATATGGAGTTTTTTTTCAGATTTTATACTCTCTTTTCTACTCTCTTGGAGTTTAAGAGTCGCTCTACGCCCATCGAGACTCTCAATACAATAAATGTATAAAATATCTCTCTCTTT
>CAMZLS010000053.1 GCA_947311765.1 uncultured Helicobacteraceae bacterium | reverse complement strand
TAAAAGGCTCATCTTCTGCGTTAAACTTTCGTCAACGATGCTCGGCATCGCTAACAAAAGTTTGCCTTGAATCTAAACCTTTTAAATGTTGTTGGTTTTGTAATTATGTCTGGCCTATTACTTATAAGACTTTCACAAAGAGATAACTCTTTTTGTGAAAGTTCTCTTTCTCATAAAAACGGTGAGCATCTTCTCTTGTGAATGCTGAACTTAAAACAATATTTTCACAGTTTTGAATTTTTGCATAATCATACAGATACTCTAACATAGTTTTTCCATAACCTTTGGAGCGAAAAGAGCTACTTGTTACTAAATCATATAGATAGAGATGGCGTTTATGGTAAAGATTTACCAAAATACTCATTCCGGCGAAAGTGACTAGCTCCCCACGCTCAAAAATTCCAAACATCTTATACTCTTGATGACGCATCGCATAGACTAAGTCTTCAAATTCATCATAAGTTAATTTGGTTCGTAACTCTTTGACACAATTATAAGCCACATCAAGTTCTTTGAGAGAGATTTCTCGTATCTGCATAATATATCTTTCATTTTGCAATATTTAACTTTAGTATATCAAATCTTAGCTATACTCGCACCATGAATCAAGATGAAAAATATCACCTGCTCCAAGAGCGTTTTGGGCACAATGACTTTAGACAGAAGCAAGAGGAGGCTGTTGATAGTATCTTAGCAAAGCAAGATTTGTTGATGATTTTGCCTACGGGTGGGGGAAAATCTTTGGCTTTTCAGCTTCCAACGCTGATGATGTCAGGAACAACAGTTGTTATTTCGCCCTTGATTGCACTGATGCAAGATCAGGTTCACGCGCTTAATGCTCAAAAGATGGATGCTGAAATGCTCTCGTCTATGCAGTCACGCGAAGAGAGCGAGATGATTATCAATGACTTAATATATGGCAATGTAAAGTTTTTATATCTCTCTCCTGAACGCCTCAATACTCCCCGCATGCAACAAATCCTTTCTCAGATAGAGATAAACTTTTTTGTCATAGATGAAGCGCACTGTATTAGTGAGTGGGGGCATGAATTTCGTGAGGATTATCGCGCACTTTCACAACTGCGTGAGCGATTTCCTAGTGTCAATATCGCGGCTTTTACAGCCACTGCAACCCCTCATGTTCGTGATGATATCTTGCGACTGCTCAATCTTGAAACCCCGAAGGTCTTACAAGGAACTATCTTTAGAGAAAATCTAAAAATTAGAGTAAAACATCGCAATGGTGAAGGCAAAGAGCAACTTTTAGAGCTTTTAAGACGATACCCTAATCAAAGTGGTATCATCTACACCTCTTCTCGAAAAAAAACCCAAAGTCTCAGTCAATATCTGAATGCGCAAGGTTATAAAACACTTGCCTATCATGCAGGATTACCGCACCAAGAGCGAAGTGATGTGTATCATGCTTTTGTGTATGATGAGGTGCAGATTGTGGTGGCAACTATCGCTTTTGGAATGGGGATAGATAAGAGTAATATCCGTTTTGTTGTCCACATGAGCTTACCTAAAACGGTAGAAAATTACTATCAAGAGATGGGTAGAGCAGGGCGCGATGGTGATGATGCGGAAGTACTTTTACTTTATAGTGCGGCAGATATGGTGCAACAGAAACATTTTATAGACCAGATACAAGATGCAGTGCATAACCGTCATGCCCTTGATAAGCTTAATGCAATTTATCGCTACTGCAGTAGTGAAACTTGTCGCCATCAGATGATTGCAAAGTATTTTGAAGATGACATCCTTACATGTAAGAGTCACTGTGATAACTGTACCGAGGATAAAAAAGAGCGCAAGGATATAACAGTCCAAGCACAAAAGCTCCTTTCGACTATCTATAAGACCTCTCAGATGTTTGGAAAAAATTACATTATTGATATTTTACGAGGCTCAAAAGAGCAGAAGATTTTAGCAAATCATCATGATGAGCTTTCTGTGTATGGGATAGGTGAAGAGTTGAGCAAAAAACAGTGGTTTGTGATTGTGGATAGGCTCTTAGAAGTAGGTGCTATTGATTTTAATGAACATAAGGGTTTGATTTTATCTCAAGAGGGTGTCTTGATTTTAAAAGGCAAGAGCATTTTAGAGATAGATGTCTCACGCTTGCAAGTAAAGGAATCGAAGATGAAAAAAATCATCAACGAGGTCTTTGATTTTAATAGTGATTTATTTGAAAAACTAAGAATTTTACGCTCTGTTATTGCCAAAGAAAATAGTATCCCAGCGTATATAGTTTTTGCAGACAAAACCTTAAAAGAGATGGCAAGAGATGTACCTCAAACTAAGGAGGAGATGCTTGCTATCAATGGAGTAGGGGCTAAAAAGCTAGAGCAGTACGGGGAACAGTTTATCGCCTTAATAAAATCTTTAAAATAGTTTTCATCTATATCTTTTAAATACTCTTTGAAAATCTATCTTGGCTTCGCATTTAAGGTCGCTAAACTCATAAGTCTCATCAAAAAAATCACCAACTTTGATAAATTTTTCACCATTATGTCTAAAAATCTTTGCCTTAAAATCTGTAGCATCAACTAAGATATAGTATTTTACATGTTCAGCCTCATAAATATCAAACTTAATACTCTCATCTCTTCTCGCAGTAGAGGGGCTTAAAATCTCTACAACAATCTCTGGAGCTTTTGAGATATAGATCTTATTTAAGTCATCACACACGACTGATATATCTGGTCGTAAAATCGTATCATTACCAATTTTATAATCTTCTTCGATTAAAACTTCACAGTTTGGACAATCTTCAAAGTATTTTTCAAGTTGTGTTGCTATCTTAACATTTAAGTTTTGATGCTTTTTAATTGGAGCAGGTGACATGGCATATACATCACCAAAAATAAGCTCCCAATCACCTTCCCAATGCTTGTAGTCTTCATAAGTGTAGTGTTCAATATAGGCTAAGCTACCCATTGCTGCTCCTTGTTTTTTTGATTATAGCAAAAGAGTGTAAAATTTGAATCTTTACATGTAGTTTTGCACTGTTTGAGCAAATAGAGTAGCTTTTTTAGGTTCAGTTCTATCCCAACTTGCAAACTCTCTTTTAAGAATCTTTGTGTAAAAGTTTTCTAGTAGAATCCTATCTTTTTCATTTAGTTTTTCGATAATCATACGACCGCCAAAATATTTATTTAAAAGGGGCTTTTTCTCTAAAGATGCATGAAATTTATGAAAATATTTCTCTATTCTAGCCTCACCTTTTACATCTTTTGCAGTTGTGCCACAGAGTATAAATGAGGCAATAATCTTGTCTTTGAGCGCTACTTTTTGAGTCTCTAAAAAGCGTATCATATCTTTATGAACTCCATCTATCCAGACTCCAGAGCCTAGGATAAAATAGTCATACTCTTGTGCTGTTTTTTCAAAAGAGATATCTTCAATATTTAAAATATCAATATCTCTTTGTATCGCTTCTTGAATCCAAAGGGCAGTATCTTTTGTAGCACCATAGCGAGTGGCGTAGATAAGAGCCACTCTCTTGTCCTTATTTTCGACAAGAGGTTTGATGCTACATCCAAAACTAAAGGCAGTAAGTGCAGATAGATTGAGGTATTTTAAAAAGTCTCTACGTTGCATTTTGTTTCCTTTAATAGTTATATGCTACTTTGTAATTTGGATCGTTTTCTTCATAGGTACAGTGTGGACCTGCTAGAGTTAAGATGGTTTTACAGTCTTTGCTGAGGTGGCGAAGTTGAAGGTTTTTATCGGCTTCTTCGTATTTTTTTGTGATAGCATCAATGGCTTCAACACCAGATGAATCCATAACGCGTGCATTTTGAAAGTCAATAACGACTTTTTTTGGGTCATTTTTAACATCAAAACACTCTGCAAAAGAAGCTGTTGAGCCAAAGAAAAGTGGTCCCTCTAAATCATATACTTTTATACCATCTTCTTCTGTATGTGTGCGAGCATAAATTTTTGCTTGCTTCCAGGCAAAAACAAGTGCAGAGATAATCACACCTGAGATAACAGCGATAGCTAAATCTGAAACGAGGGTGATAATAGTAACGCTCACCATCACAAAAGCATCACTACGAGGCATATGGCGTAGGTGAGAAAAACTACTCCAAGCAAAGGTGCCTATACTTACCATAAACATGATACCGATTAAAACGCCAACGGGGATAACATTTAAAATATCTGTAAGTGAGACAACTAAAATAAGAAGCCCAACTGCTGCAACCAAAGAGGAGAGGCGACCTAAGCCACCTGAAGTATAGTTGATGATAGATTGTCCAATCATCGCACAACCAGCCATCGCACCAAACGAGCCACAGCAGATATTTCCAATACCTTGTGCAACACACTCTTGATTTGCAGAACCGCGTGAATCACTCATTTCATCTAGGACAGAGAGCGTTAAAAGTGACTCGATAATGCCTACAAGTCCTACGATTATTGCGTAAGGGAGCACTAAGATAAAGGCATCCATATTCCATACACCTTCAGGAATATGAAAACTTGGAACTTGACCTTTAAAAGCTGATAAATCAGCTAATTCACCGATAAGAAGAGTATCCATACCTGCAAGATAGACAAAAAGTGTGATAAGGACAATGGCGACTAGGCCCGCAGGTATAGCCTTTGAAAACTTTGGAAGAAAATACATAATAGCCATCGTTGCAAGAACGAGTGCGTAAATTTGCCAACCTTGTCCATCAAAAAAAGCAAATTGAGATGTGGCGATAACGATAGCTAGTCCATTAACAAAGCCATAAATAGCAGGTTGAGGCACAAGTCGGATAAACTTTCCTAGTTTTAAAAGCCCCACAGCTATCTGAAAAGCCCCTGCAATAAGTGTTGCAAGCAAAATGTACTGCAAAATAGCGATAGAGAGTTCACTGCCACTAAGTCCTTGCGCACTTAAGAGATCACCGACTTTTAGTCCTAGACCTACAAAAACAATAGCAACTGCGCCAGTAGCACCGCTAATCATCCCAGGTTTTCCACCAATTATAGCAGTAACAAGACCTAAAATAAAAGCGGCATAAAGCCCAACAATAGGGCTGACACCAGCGATAAATGAAAAAGCAATTGCCTCAGGGACAAGGGCTACTGCAACAACGAGTCCAGAGAGGATGTCGTTTTTTGCATTAGAAGTAAAGTGGAATTTTTGTAACAATTAGTTTCCTTGGAGCGTTTGGAGTTGCTCTTGAATAAGTGTGATTTTATTTTCTGCCTCAGCAAGGTCAGCTCTATTTTTAGTGATAACATTTTCAGGGGCATTGGCAACGAAGCGTTCATTGTTGAGCATACCGCTTAGTTTAGCTACTTCTTTTTGAGTCTTCTCTTGCTGCTTTTGCAGACGTGTGATAATAGGAGTAAGATCGATAGAATCTGTTGGAATATAGACTTCAACACTTTCGCCAATATCACTTACAGCGTCAGCAATTTTTTCAGAGCTAAATCTTACTTCACTCACTTTTGCTAAGCGTTCTATAAAGGCTTTGGCTAACTCTTCATCAATGTTTTCAGCCTTGATATAAGCGAGTTCGATTTTCTGATTTGCCATATCTACAAGTGTTTTAGCACGACGAATAGTGACAATAGCGTCCATAATCACACCAAAAAGAGCCTCCTCTTTTTTGCGTCGTTTTGTTTTATGAGGATACGCCATAATCATAATAGACTCACCAGACTCCAAAGTCGTCCCTGAGAGTTCATGATAGAGATGTTCAGTAATAAATGGCATAAAAGGGTGAAGCAGTTTCATAGACTCTTTGAAAATTGCTCCAAGTTCTATAATAGACTCTTTTGAAGCCTTTGAGAGCTCGATCCCCCAACCACAAAACTCATTCCACAAAAATCTATACATCACTGTTGCTGCGTCATTGAAACGGTATGACTCTATGGCTTCACGAACCTCTAGGGTGGCAAGGTTCATGCGTGACATCATGTATTTTCCAAGAGGAGTCTCTATGCAAAAGCTTTTCATATCTGGAAATTTTGATTCATTCATCTGAAGGAATTTTGCAGCGTTAAAGAGTTTGTTTGTAAAGTTACGACTCTGCTCTAGCTTCTCTTTGCTGAGGCGAATATCTCGTCCTTGCGCGGCAAGAATGGCAAGAGTAAAACGAAGCGCATCTGCACTATGCTCTTGGACAATATCAAGAGGATCGATAACATTGCCCTTTGATTTAGACATTTTTTGACCATTTTCATCACGAACAAGGGCGTGTAGATAGATATCTTTAAATGGGAGTTCTCCTTTAAATGTCTCACCCATCATCATCATACGAGCAACCCAGAAAAAGAGAATATCAAAGCCTGTAATCATGAGGCTATTTGGATAAAATTCTGCTAAATCTGACTCTGTATATTTATCTGATTCATTGCCATCATTGCCCCAACCTAAGGTAGAAAAAGGCCAGAGTGCAGAAGAGAACCAGGTATCTAGCACATCAGGGTCTTGTGTGTAATTTTTAGAGGCACATTTTGGACACTGCTCAGGATTTTCATCATGAGAAGCCCACTCGTGTCCACAATCATCGCAGTAAAAAACAGGGATACGATGTCCCCACCAGAGCTGACGGGAGATACACCAGTCACGAAGTTCACCCATCCAAGAGTTATAGCTATTTATCCAGTGTGGAGGAAAAAATTGTGCTTCACCCGCATTGGTTTTTTCTATAGATTTTTTTGCTATTTCGCTACGGATAAACCACTGTTTTGAGATATAAGGCTCGACTACATTGTGACAGCGGTAGCAGTGACCAACTTGGTGCATATGTTCTTCTATCTTCTCGATATAACCCTCTGCCTCAAGACGCGCAACGATAGTTTCACGAGCAGCAAGACGCTCTAAGCCTTTAAACTCTCCAGCAAATTCGTTTAATATCCCTTTTTCATCAAAAACAGTGATAAATTCTAAATCGTGACGTTTTCCAACTTCATAATCATTTGGATCATGAGCAGGAGTAACTTTTACAAGTCCTGTTCCAAACTCCATATCAACATGAGAATCAGCAATAATCTCTATCTCGCGTTCAAGCAGAGGGAGTTTGAGTTTTTTTCCGATAAGGTGTGTGTAGCGTTCATCGTCAGGATGTACCATAACAGCACTATCGCCAAAGTAGGTTTCAGGACGAGTTGTAGCCACAGTGATGTGACCGCTCCCATCAGAGAAGAAGTAACGCATATGGTAAAAATGACCCTGTTTCTCTTCATGTTCAACTTCGATATCACTGAGTGCCCCATCATGGGTGCACCAATTTACCATGTAGTTGCCACGAACGATAATGTCTTGGTTGTAGAGATGCACAAAAGCCTCTTTTACAGAACTTTTAAGCCCCTCATCCATAGTAAAACGCTCACGTGACCAAGCAGGAGAGACACCGATACGGCGCATCTGCTCGACGATAGTGCCACCACTATGTGCTTTCCATTTCCAGACACGCTCTAAAAATTTTTCACGTCCAAGTTCTTCTTTTGTTGTTCCCTCGGCAATGAGTTGTTTCTCTACAACATTTTGCGTTGCAATTCCTGCATGATCTGTTCCTGGTTGCCAAAGTGTCTTGTAGCCATCCATACGCTTAAAACGTGTGATGATATCAATAAGTGTATGGTTGAGCGCATGCCCGATATGCAAACTTCCTGTAACATTAGGAGGAGGAAGCATAATGGCGAAGTGTTTATCTTCTTTTAAGATGGCGCTGTTGCCATCTATCTCAAAGTACCCACGCTCTTCCCAGAGCTTATAATAGGCGTTTTCTATTGATTTTGGGTCGTAGGTTTGTTTTGACATATTGTGTGTACCTGCAATAAATAATTTTGCGAATTATAGCTAAGAGGTGCTAAGGGAGGGATAAATTATATAACTTGTATATAATGTCACTCTCAATTTACAATTTAGGATGCCTTTGCCCCTCTCAAGACTTAATTCAGAGCAGTTATCTGCTGCCACTGCTCCATCTGGACAAAACCTTATTATCGCTTCTGCTGGAACGGGGAAGACCTCTACTATTGTTGGTCGTATTGGACATCTACTTTCTCAAGGTGTAATTGCTGAAGAGATCTTGCTTTTAACCTTTACGAATAAGGCGGCTCAAGAGATGATTGCGCGTATTGCTGTCTATTTTGGTAAGGATGTTGCTGCTAAAATTGATGCAGGAACTTTTCATGCTGTAAGCTATAGGTGGCTCAAGCGTCGTGATGGGAAAGTAGTTTTAAAGCAGCCGCGAGAACTTAAAACACTTTTTCGTAGTGTGTATGAAAAACGCTCTTTTTTGCATATAGAGCATGAAACGCCTGCATATGGAGCTAACTATCTCTACGATCAGTACTCTTTTTTTCAAAATACAGAGCTAGAACAAGATTTTGAAGAGTGGATTACATGTAAGCAAGAAGAGCATGAACCTTATGCGATGATTTATGCTGATATTGTGGATGAGTTTGAACTGCTAAAGGGGGAGTATGGATTTTTAAATTTTAACGATCTTCTCCTTCAAATGCGTACTCTTTCACAGACAATGGATTTGGGTTACAAAGAGATTTTAGTAGATGAATACCAAGATACCAATGCGCTTCAAGGTACGCTTATCGATGCAATGAAGCCACCGTCACTCTTTTGTGTGGGTGATTATGATCAGAGTATTTATGCTTTCAATGGGGCAGATATTAGTATTATTGGCTCGTTTACAAAAAAATATCCTGAGGCAAAAATTCATAATCTTGTAAAAAATTATCGCTCTAGCGTTCCTATTTTATCTTTGGCAAATAAGGTGATTGCCTATAATGAGCGTATCTACCCTAAGTCATTAGAAGTGACGCGAACAGGTGAAGCAGTAGCGCCAAAGCTTTTGATGTATGAAGAGCTGTTTGATCAATACCATGCGATAGCACATCTTGTAGCAGCTTCAAAAACGCCCCATGATGAGATAGCTGTTATTTTTAGAAACAACTCTTCTGCTGATGGGATAGAAGCCTCTTTGCGTGAGATTGATATTGCCTGTCGCAGGCGTGGTGGGGTGAGTTTTTTTGATGCCAAAGAGATTAAGGCAGTGCTTGATATCTATACATTGTTAGTCAATGAAAATGATATGATGTCTTTTATTCATCTTTTTGAGTATGCTAAGGGGATTGGTTCTGCTGTGGCTAAGGAGCTTTTTATTGCCTTGCAGGTTTTGGGTGGGGGCTCTTTGCTTCAAGGCTTGTACCATCCAGATAAAAAGATTATCAACCCTTTTGAAAAGCGAAAACTCAACCATCAGTTGGGGCTTTTTGATGATTTTGCAGAGTTAGGTTCTGCTGGGCGCTTTGCAATGCTTGGGATTGAAAAAGTATTTTTAAAAAATGCTATCTTAAAACATCCGAAATTGACCCATGATGCGGCAGAGTATCTTTTTCATTTTTATCAGATATTTAAAGAGTTAAAAAATATTACAAAACCTCGTCATGTTGTAGTAAAGATAGTGGCTTCAAAGTTTTATGAAAATATAATCGACCAACTCGCTTCAAAACGTGCACAGTTAGAAAATGGAACGATAGATGCCGATCAGAAAAAAGCTTCCCTAGAGAGAATAGCAAGAAAAAACACTGTTTTAATGGAACTAAGTAAGCCATACAAAGATCATGAGCGCTTTTTAAATGCGATGATTTTGGGCTCTCAGGATTTAACGCAAGGCGAGGGTGTGCATCTGTTGAGTATCCATGCTTCAAAAGGTTTAGAGTATGAAGAGGTCTATGTTATTGATTTGATGGATGGACGTTTTCCAAATAGAAAATTGATGATGCGTGGCGGGAGTTTAGACGAAGAGAGGCGACTTTTTTATGTAGCTGTGACTCGTGCTAAGGATCTCTTACATCTAAGTTTTGCAAAGTTTGATAAGATTAAAAAGATGGACTTTATGCCTTCTCAGTTTCTTTATGAGGCAGGAATGCTTCCTAAAGATGAGGTCTATACTATGCTTGTAGAAAAAGAGGCCGACAAAGAAGATTAAGTTCTTCCTTGGACAGCGTTCCCCATATCCCACATAGGCAAGAAAATACCAAGAGCGAGCAAGATAACCATGCCTGCAATCATAAAGAGCATAATAGGCTCAACAGCTTCAGAGAGACCGTCAATAATAGCATCAAAACGCATTTTATAGTAGTCATTGACCTTATCAAGCATCGCATCGAGTTGCCCACTTGATTCACCAGCGGATATCATCTGGATAATCATATTTTCAAAGAGGCCAGTATCTGCCATACCATCGTTGAGGCTTCCCCCTTTTTCAACAGTTCCACGGACATTAAGAAGTTTCTCTTTGAGCGGAAGATTATCAATCATCGCAATAGAGGTTTCAAGCGCTTCTGCAATGGGAATACCTGCGCGTACAAGTTCAGAAAAGACGAGTGTAAAACGATTGAGTGTTGAAAAGAGAATAATATTTCCAATAAGATAAGTTTTAAGTAAAAATGTATGCCATTTATAGCGGATATATGGATAGTGATCAATAAGATAGCGAAATGTTAAAAAGGAGATAGCAAGGCCAGCTATAACATAAAGGCCATAGGTATTGAAAAGATGTTCAAGGAAAAGTAAAATTTTTGTTGGCATTGGAAGGTTTGCATGGAGTTGGTCAAAGATTGCTTTAAATTGGGGAACAACATAAGAGATAAGGATTGTAAAGGCGACTGCCATTGCAATCATTACATTTCTAGGATATGCCATCGCTTTTTTAAATTTTGTGATATTTTTACGAATCTCTTCAAGCATATCAGCTAGTTTATGAAGAGATTCGGACATATTTCCTGTTTTTTCACCAAGTTCTACCATGGCTAAGCTGAGGTTGCCAAGTTCGTATCGGAAGTTTTCCATCGATTGTGACATACTTAAACCAGAGTTGATATCTTCTGCAATAGTGCTAAGTATCTTTTGAAGATTTTTATCACTTGTAGCATCTGCAATTTCTCGAAGAGAATCATGAATAGAGATACCAGCATTTGCCATTACGGCTAATTGGCGAATAGCGGCAATAAGTGAGTCTGGTTTGAGTTTCTTTTTTCTAAGATTGCTAACAAGATTCTCTTTAAATCTTTTAATTCTATCTTCAAGAGGAGGAGTGCTTTCGACAATTTTTAATACTAAGCCTTTTAGTTTAATTTTAGCAATATAGTGTGCCTCTTTTTTACTGTCAGCATAAAGGCCATGTTTTGTTTTTTTGCCTCTTGCTAGAACTGTTGCTTCGAAATATTTCATGCTTTTGCTACTTTCAGAATCTCTTCAAATGTTGTAATACCATCAATAGCTTTTTGCATACCATTGCTAAATATATCAACAAATCCTTCTTTACGCGCCTGAAGCATTATATCGTCTTTTGAAGCACCTTTGGCAATTAAGCTAGAAATATCTTCTGAAATAGGAAGTACTTCACTAATCATTTCACGTCCCATATAGCCAGTTCCATTGCATTCACGGCATCCTGCTCCCTTGCGAAATACGGTATGTTCGGGAATATGTTTCTTGTATGAATCCAGAGTGTGCTTTGGAATATTATCTTCAGTCTTACAGTGAGTACATATTTTTCTTATAAGTCTTTGTGCCTGTACAGCAATGAGCGCCCCACTAATAAGATATGGTTCTATTCCCATATCAACCATACGAGGAATAGAACTAACTGCATCATTTGTATGTAGAGTAGAGATAACGAGGTGACCTGTAAGTGCTGCTTTGATAGCAATCTCAAGGGTCTCTTGATCTCGAATTTCCCCAATCATAATCTTATCAGGATCCTGACGTAAGATGGAACGCAGAGCATCAGCAAAAGAGAGTCCAACCTTTGCATTTACCTGAACTTGCTGAATAAGATTCATTCTGTACTCAACAGGATCTTCAACGGTAATAACCTTGTCCTCAACAGAACGTAGCTCATTTAAAGCGCCATAGAGCGTTGTTGTTTTACCACTACCTGTAGGACCAGTTACGAGCAAGATACCAAAAGGTGCTTGAAGCGCCTTATGGATTTTTGTATAACTATCCTCATCCATTCCTGCTTCATTAAGCTTCACCAAGGCTTTTGTTTTATCTAAAATCCTCATGACAATAGATTCACCGTAAAGAATAGGCAATGTAGAGATACGAAAATCAAATTCTCTATCTTTTACAGTTGCAGAAAAGCGTCCGTCTTGAGGTTTTCTTTTTTCTGCAATATCAAGGTTTGCTAAGAGTTTCATGCGTGAAGCCAGTGGAGGGTATATATCCTTATCAAAGATGAATATCTCTGTAAGTTTTCCATCAACACGACCGCGAACAACACAGTTTTTTTCTGTAGGCTCGATATGAATATCACTAGCACGACCGTTGATGCAAGCTTTTAAAATTACATCAATAAGTTGAAGTATTGATGAAGCTTCTTGTTGATCTTCTGAATTTCCAATCGTATTAAGCTCTGTTCTAATATTTGTAACAAGCTCTTTGACACTGTCTTTAATCTCAAGCTTAAAGAGATATGCTTGTATCTGTGATGAAGTAGCGATAGAAACCTTAAGAACACGTCTTGGAAAAAGTCTCTGAATAGCTTCTTGTGCTTGAATATCAAGTGGGTCAGAAAAAACAACAGTAATATATATATCATCTTGAGAAATTGGTAAGGCATTATATTTTTTCAATTGAGATAATGAAATACGTTCTGCCAGACGATAGTCCATATCAATAGAGTCTAAATCAAGATACTCCATCTCCATTACTTCAGCTAAGTATTCTAGCAAAGAACTTTCATCTAAAAAATGGTAATGTTCAAGTATGGAAAGATTGTAGCGTCCTAGTCGAATCTGCTCTACTATAAAACGTTTTACGAAATTAGCAGAGACAGCGCCAATTTTTGTTAATGTCTCTAATATTGTATCGTCAGTTACACCTCTCGAAGTCAGACGATCAATTTGTTTCTGAGTGATATGATTTTTTTCTACTAAATCAACAGTTACTCTATCCATCTTTTTTCCTTACCAGTATAAATGACGTGCAAATAGTATTTTATCATGAAAAACCTCAATGACCATTTTTTTTATGTGTGGATGTGTCTCTATATAAAGTTTATATGTAATTCTCTTATCATTAGTATCAGTGTAATGGAAGATATTTGAGTCTTTGTTGTTAGTATCTTTTGTGTAATAGTCAAATACCTTGGACAATACATGTTGTGTTGTTGATAAGTTTAGCATGCTTATATCATAATGGTCAATAAGCGCATGATAAAGAAGTTTTTTTTGCATCAAAATTATTGAAAAATAAGCGGCATTAGAGCGAGCTTCTTTAGAATATTTTAGTGCTGAAATTGGAACAGCTAAACGGTCAATATAGTCAGCTTTTAAACAAGAAAATGCATATAATGATATGAAAGTTTCATCGCGTGTGTATTGTGGATAATTATTCATTCCTAAACGACATGCTTTTTTATAATTTCCTTCTTGATATAGCTGGTAGAGTTTATTTTTAGGACCAGCAATGAGTGTTACATGTAATAAAAATACTAAGATAAATAGTCGCATTATAGTGATCCGTTTTTTATCTGTTCAAGTAACATTGTGGCTTGAACGGATTTTGTATTATCAATATATTGGGTTAATAAACTTATTGCCTTGTCTTTTTTATTTAATTTACTTAGTGATTTTGCAGCAATAAGCCAACTCTCTTTAATATCAGAATTAAGATTGTTGGTTATAAGGGCATAGTTATAGGCATATTTGTATTTTTTAAGAGCATAAAAGCGTTTTGCTACAAAAAGACTTAATGCAGGGTTTTTATTGTTTTGAAATCTTTTTATAACATCTTGTATATCAGCTTCTTCTTCTTGAATATTTATAGTGAAATTTGTATGAGGAGCTATCTTTTGACTTACAAGAACTAGAGCATCTTCTTTTGGCTCAAGTTGAGTGTTTTTTTCTATAACAGGTTTGATATTTTTATGCTCTACTATTTTCAACTCTGATTCTTTAGTTGTAGTTGGTTTTTTTATTAATGCCTCTTTAGTTAATGCTTTTTTTTCTAAAGGTTTTTGAACAGATTCTTCAGGCATGTATTGTAATGAATTTATAAAATTTAGAGATGGCTGTAGTACAAGTCGCTCTTGTGTATTCATCTTCTTTTTGACTGCTACCGCTTCTTCTTGATGCAATGGTACGGGAGTTGAAGTGGCACTAGTTTTTTTCGTAACACTCTTTTTTTCTTCTGAAACAGGCGTCGGAGTAGAGGAAACTTTTGATATGTGAGAAGAATTGTTTGAAGAGCTGTTTGAATCTAAGAAAAATAGTAACACAATTATACTTAGTATCACAAGCAGGGTAAAAAGTGCAATTTTTGGTATGTAAGATTTTAGCTTATAGCGAAACCATTGACGCTCTAGTTCTTGTACATTAAGCATTGATAAATCCAGAATCTAATGCTGCCATCTCAATAATTTTATTACTAACATGTTGATAATTAACCTTGCTCGGTTGATGCTCTTCATACCAATGTAAAATATGAAAAAGTGAAAAAAGCAATTTGTTTGTATAGCGGTAGTTTCCCTCAGTTAAAGAGTGCATAAGTTTTGAATTCTTATCATCAAACATATTTGCAATATCAAAACAGTTTGCTTTCATAAGTTTTTTTTGAATATAAATCTTTAGTTCAGCACAAGAAGAGTTTTTAAGCTCTATACTCTCCCAAATTCGTGTTTGAAAATGCTCTTTGGCAATAATATCTTCTTTTTCTGTTTTATGTAAAGTAATAACAAATTTTATCTTTCTTGAATCAGAAAGCAGACGAATTTTTTCCATTAAAGCAGAAGAGTATAACTGTGCCTCATCAAGAAGAACAAGAGGAATAGTATCAAAATTATAGTGATTTGAGAGTTCGTTAAAGCGTGTGAAGTTTATTTCACTGTCAGTGCTATAGGCATATACATCACGGGCAAGTGATCGTAAAAATTCTTTTTCATCTACAAGAGGAGTGTGATAGATTATTACTTTTTGATGTTTTGAAAGGTCTTGGTATAATTTTTGTAAAAGCATACTTTTGCCAGTTCCTGGCCTACCATAAAGAAGAATCATCTTTAAAGGCTTTTTGACCGAGTCTTTTAATGATTGGTAAATTGTTGAAACGCTATCAAGCTGTATGTAGTCTTTAGCATTAACAACATCTAAAAAAACCTCTTTAGGCTTAGAAAATAAACTGTTTTCCATGAATTATCTAGTTTTATTAGAATCTTCTAAATTCTTTTTAGGCCCAACAATAGAAGGATCAATTCTATCGTAACCTAATTGAGAAAGAGAAAGATTTGATGCATCATTGTTGATAATATGTGGCCGAATGATTATAATAAGCTCTTGTGTAGATACAACATCCTCTTCATATCTAAATAGATAGCTGAGTCCTGGTATATCACCAAGTAGAGGAACTTTGTTTCTTCTTATGCTATTTTTTTTCTTAATTAATCCACCCAAAATAACACGCGCACCATCTTTAACTGTCACTACGGATGCTAATTGACGGCGATTTAAGTCTGGTGGCATAGTTCGCCCAGCCTGATCGTCACCTGTTAAGTCTTGTACTGTGTCTGAGACTGATGGATTGATTTTCAGAGTGATTAAATCATTATTGGATATTTCAGGAGTGATATCAAGCAATACTCCTGCGAATACAGAGTTTACAATATCATTTTGTACTGTTGCAGCAACTCCTCCACCAGAGCCTTGTTGATTTGATGATTGTTGAATTTTATAAAAGTATTCAGTTCCCACTGAAATTAGGGCTGGTTGATTATTTAAAGTTAAAACTTTTGGGTTTGAAACAGTATGAACATCACCTTGGGATTTTAAGAATTTTATAACTTCTTTTAAGCTTGCTTTTGTACTCATTGTTATCCCGACACCAGTTGCTACTCCAATAGCATCTGTAGTACCACCTGTTGAAGGCATTCCTCCACCGTTTTCGGAATAAGTTCCACTTATGCTAAAATTCTGAAGTGCATAAAGTTGTGCCCAATCAACACCTGTTGTTTTTGTATCACTAAAATCTACAAGAAGTAGATGCACATCAATTAAAACTTGACGTTGCATTTTTGCTTGTAAATAATCAATGTAAGTTTGTAAGCGATTAAGCTGTTTGAGCGTTGCGGTCACAGTGACCATTCCAGCATTTTTGTTTATAATGGGAGCATCAGCCTTATAATCATCTTCCGGACGATTAAGCACTCGTTCGAATTCTAAGTCAAGTTCGTGCCAAAATTTTACTTCTTCTTCTGATTCAATTTTAATGCCTGTAGCGGAATCGTTGCCACCACCACCGCTTGCACCACCACCGCCTGCACCACTCATTAATCCACCTGATGCAGCTGTTTGTGAGCTCAGAGTAATATCAGTACTTCCTGTGCTGGTACGTTTTGAAATTAAATAATCAAGTTGAAATGTTTTGGTGTTAAGATATGAGATTTTTAACACATTATTGACTAGAGAGTAATTAAGATTATTTTCAATTAAAATAATATTTAAGACTTCATTGATGGTTAAATTTTTTAATGTAGTTTTTTGTAAGTTTTTTTGAATGATTTTTGTTGCCACAGGGTCTGTAATAACAATGCTATAATCGCACTCATTACTAAGTTGATCAACAAATTCCTCAATACTTGTTCCCTTCGCAGACGAGATGCTAAATAGTTGATATGAGCAGTCAGCATAAGCATTTGAAGTCAATAAAAATGACGCAAAGAGAGATAAAGATAATTTTTTAAGTGTACTGAAATGTGAAAATGTCATGTTTATTCCTATCGTGTTGTAATTTTAATTTTATCATTTTTATTATTAACAAAAAGACGTATCTTCTTTTTTTTATTTTTTAAAACGATATAGTTTTTACTGATTGAGATAATTTTTTTATCTCTTATCTTGTCGTTGATCGTGTACCATTTACCGTTAATGTAAGCATTGTTGTTGATAATGGTTTCTAATGTTAAAGGTTGTAAGGGAACCTTATGAATAATTTTGCTCTCACGCGTTAAGGTTATGGTACCATCTTTATTTGCGATCTCTTTTTTTGACTCAATAAGCTTAATGGGATTTTTTAATTGATCAATATAAGAGTTGCTAATACCAGAACGCTCTGGTTCAATAGCCTTAACTTGTGCATCAACCCATTTTAAATTTGATGCTCCATTAAGTTGCAATACTAGAAATGGAGCGAATGCATAGAATATTTTTTTCATCAATAGGTAATCCCCCATACAGATATTTTCAGGTCTATGTTGAGCTCTTCTTCTGCGATAAATGTAAAATCATGTAAGTCAACAACTAAGAAACTTTTTTCAAGCTTATTTATGAATTTCAAAATATTTTTATACTTACCTTTTGCTTTAATAGAGATATCTAATACATGACCAAAAGCATCTTTCTCATCTGTAAAATTGTTACTTAGTTCTATAAGTTGAACCTTGTCTGCTTTTGCATTACGAGATATTGAGTTTATATAATTTCCCCAAGTTTGTGCATCATAATAAAGTTCAGATATTTTTTCGATACTAAGTTTTATATATTCATTATTCTCTTGTGTTTGCGCAAATTGTAATTTTGTATTTTCAGTTTGATTTTCTATAGATGCTATCTTGCTTTTGGGATTTACATTTAAGTAATTTTTATCTGTTGTGATATTTTTCTGTACCTGTACAACCTTAGCATGTGCACTCTTGAAGGATTTTTCAGCACTATCCCAAAAAAGGAGATACGAGAGTGCGAACAAGGCTCCAAAAATCATGGCATAGATCATCAAGATCTCTTTTTCATCCTTTTGGGCAAAGGCATTATCCATTTGATATAAATAGTTTTCTATTAAATTACTCATTTAAGTACCGCCTTTAGCTCAGTAGAATAGTGTTTCTCTTCATCTAAGTATGATATTTGATTCATACGAAATATATAAGATTTTGATCTATTTGCTGTCAAGTATTTTAATAATTCGGTTAATTGCTTATCTTTTTTAGCAATGACAGTAAAAGAGAACTCTTTTGTTCTATTTGACTCTGAATAATTAATAGCTTTAATGCTTGTTTCGAAACGATTAAAGTCTTTTGTAAAAAAAGCTAAATGTTTTGCTTTCATTGGGTAGTTGATTTTTACATCATGAATTTTAGTTAAAGTTGCTTTACTTTTTTTATATTCAGCAATCTCGGCATCTAAAAGAGTTTGGAATTTTTTTAAATCAGCTAATTTAAGGTTAATTGTGGCTTCACGCTTTACGCGAACATTATGCACCTCTCTATAATCAGAGGATAAAACAGCATGATGCATATTTTCTATATATTCTAAGGTCCAGTAGGTTGCTGGATACATCATGGCACCAACTAAAGATGCTGCAGCAAGAATGATTATCTTACCACTTTGACGTTTTATGAAAGGCGGTGGTCTATGATATGTACTAAAATTACATTCATAGCGTTCCTCTTCATCGATCAGGTTATACAGATGCATAAGTGAATGAATTTGGTCAAGAAGTGGGTCTTCTGGTGTAAATCCATAGTCAAAATCAAATAAAATAGAAGGAAGTGCTAAATAGGTCTGTGCGTATTCATCAAGTCCAATAATTGAGCCAAGTTGAGAACCAATATATACACGATCAATTTTTTTGATTTCAAAAGCTCTTTTTGCATAAGTTAAGACATCGTTGATATGTAAAAACATTTCACCAAAAAGTTTAATAAGGTATTTTTGATACTCTACATTAGGCACATTAAACCCATCATTAGCTAAAAATGATTTAAATTCATTATAATCTATCTGTTCACCTAAAAGTTCGCTAAAACGCTCATGCATATACTTAAAAGAGTATTTTAATGATTTTGTATAAACAAACTCTTGGTCATCATAGATAGTCAAAGAAGCATCATTCTCTTGAAAATAGATATAGCAGTGAAGCCCACTATCTTCAATGATCTCTCTTTGGTATAAAGATTTATACAATAGCGGTAGAGGAACAATCTGATCTATATATTTAATCTCTTTAACAACCTCAGAAAACTCTTCTTCAATTGTGAGCGGATCAACAACAAAGACATGATAGTAGTAATCATTTTCGTCAGGAATATTTGGAGCATATATAAAGTTTATCTTATATTCAACCGCCATATCAAGAGCAAGTTCTTCATAAGCCTTGTTTTCTAGCGCATCGGCAATATCTTCTTTAGGAATATTTTTACTTACACTTATAAGTGCAGTTATGAAACTTTTTGTATTTAAAAATGCAACAGAGTACTGTTTTTTTTCATATTCAGGCTTTCTCATAGGCTTGATATGATTGCCAATATTTGAAAAATAGACATTCTGATAAGGATTAATTGAAACGATGCTTGAAAAAGGCTGACTGTTTTTACTCATAGGAACTCATCTTTTCTAAAATCTATCATCATGATACCATAAAAACATATAATCAAATTAAATTTTCACTTTATTTTGATATTTTTATCAAAAAATAGCGGAATTAGATGACATTTGGTATCAATAGGAAAGCAGTGTACCACAATTGTGCTTTAATTTAAAAATATTTAGCGCTCAGTAATAATCTTCATTTTATTATTGTTAAAAGAGATTATGAGAGATTTTTCACCTTGAAAATTGTATGAAGAAGTATGGTACTTTTCATTGAGGCTAATCATAAAAAGATCTTTTCTTTTGCCAGGGTATGGAATAATATTTATATTAGAAAATAAAATTTTCTTTTTCTCGTTTTTATTAAATACTCTTCTCTTGTATTGCGCAAATTGAGAATATCTCATGCCGCTATAGCGAATGAAATTTTTATCATAAAATAGAAGGTAGTCATCTATATTGTTTTTAAGCCATGTATATCTCCATAGAAAAAGTTGGCTCAAAATGGAAGCTAAAGTTTCTTTTGAAACATTTAGATTAACATTTTTATCTATAATCAGCCAAGAATTTTTAAAATCTAATTTCTCTTCTAAGCATCGGATATCATTGTTATCAAGAGCTATGCAGCCTTTTGTAGATTTTTCTCTTGACTTGTTGCTAGGAACTCCATGAATCCAGATGCCCGAACCGTCTTTTCCGCGAATTTTATCATATAAGTTAGGATAGGAAGTGACATAGGCTAAAGGTCCATAGAATGGGTCAAGCTTATTGAGTTTTTTTGTTAATTTGTAGATACCTACGGGTGTTCTTTTATCGCCTTCTTTTTCTTTGTCACCATTCATTTTCCCTACTAGAGCATTGAAGTCATTTTCAAGTTGAAAATTTCCATCTTTATCACGTTTAAAATATTGTAATGAAGAGTCGTTTTTGTTACATGTAAGAAAAGCATCTTTTCCTTTAAAATATCCATATCGTGTATCTATCTTGGAGAGTTTTTTATCCCAATACTCTTTTTGAGTGAGTTGTATATCTAAGGCATCAATAACAGCATTAATACCTTTTGATTGATACAAAAGCGCAAAATCTTCCCCATACAGTGACAGAGTAAGGAATAGGGTTAAAATTATTTTCATAGTTGATAGCCTAGTTCATTTAAAAATTCTTTATCACTACTCCAGCCTTTTTTTACAGAGACAAAGAGTTCAAGAAATACTTTTTTTCCACTAAGGTTTTCGATTTTTCCACGAGCGTGTTGCCCTATGCGTTTGATAGCTGCACCGCCTTTACCAATGATAATTCCTTTTTGACTCTCTTTTTCAACAATTATTGTTGCACGAATACGCTCTAGATTTTTCTCTTCGTCTATTTTATCAACTATAACATCTGATTCATAAGGAATCTCATCACTAATATTTTCAAAAATTCCTTCACGAATAAACTCTTTATAGATATCACGTAGCATCTCAGTTGTTAGATCCTCAGGGTCATAAAGATAAGGAGATTCATCAAGGTATTTCACCACAATATCAAGCAGGTCTTTCGTTCCTACATTTTTATTGACTGAAAAAGGGATAAGGGCTTCAAATTCGCTAGAGTATTTGTTGTATTGCATGATTTTTTTAAGAAGTGCTTCTTGAGGAATACGGTCGATTTTTGTAAGAACAAGGATATGTTTTCGACGGCCTTGATTGAGATCTAAAAATTTTTCATAATCTTCAAGTTTATCAGAAGCAGGAGCTAAAAAGAGAACTAAATCGCAATCCCCTATGGCTTTGAGCGCCTCATCAAGCATAAATTGATTGAGAAGTTTCTCTTTTTGGTGCAAACCTGGGGTGTCGATAAAGATAATCTGATCATCTTTATGCATAACGATAGCTTGCGAACGCCTTCGTGTAGCATTGGCTTTTTGACTCACTAAAGCAATTTTTTCGCCTAGGATATGATTCATTAAGGTACTTTTACCCGCATTTGGTCGTCCAACAATTGCTACAAATCCAGCTTTGCTCATCTACTACCTTTATAATATATAACGTGTTAAATCATCATCTTCAATAACAATATCGAGTTTTTCATGCACAAATTCTGATGAAATAGTAAGCGTTTCACCACTTTTTAAATCAGCATCAAAACTGATATCTTCAAGAAGTTTTTCTAAAACAGTATGAAGGCGTCTTGCACCAATATCTTCACTTTTTTCATTAGCAATATGTGCTAATGAAGCGATAGCTCTGATAGCTTCATCCTCAAACTCTAACTGTAAGCCCTCAACCTCTAATAAGGCATGGTACTGACGCAAGAGAGAATTTTTAGTTTGTGTTAAAATTTTATATAGAGCCTCTTCGTCAAGAGATTCAAGCTCTACTCGAAGTGGAAAACGCCCTTGAAGTTCTGGGATAAGATCACTAGGTTTTGAAAGATGAAAAGCACCTGCTGCGATAAAGAGTATATGATCTGTGTTGATAGTTCCGTATTTGGTGTTTACTGCGCTTCCCTCAACAATAGGAAGTAAATCTCGCTGAACCCCTTCTTTGCTTGGGTCATTGCGACCTTCACTTTTTGAACTGACCGCTATTTTATCTATCTCATCAAGAAAGATAATGCCACCTTGCTCTGTCCGTATAAGAGCCTCTTTTTTAATCGCTTCCATATCAAGAAGTTTTTCACTTGCTTCAGTAAGCAACATCTCTTTGGCTTCTTTTACTTTTATCTCTTTTTTACGGTCGTTTTTATTAAGAGAGGCAAAGATTTGAGAAAAAGATTCTTGGACATTTGCCATCTCTGGCATCATGTTTGTATCATTAAACTCTATAGAGGCAGAGGGTATATTTACTTCTATAAGATACTCATCCATCTCACCATCTAAGACACGATTGCGCATACGTATTTTTGAAGTTTCATAATCGGCTTTTTTGCTATCAGTTGCAAGCTTTGGCAGAGGAGGAAGAAGTTTTTCAACAATCTTATCAAGAACATACTCATACATTGCTTCTTTAGAGCTCTCTTTAAACTCTTCTTTGACAATATTGAGTGCTGTCATCATTAAATCTCTAATCATAGATTCAACATCGCGCCCAACAAAACCTACCTCAGTATATTTGCTTGCTTCAACTTTGATAAATGGAACACGCATCATTTTTGCAAGACGGCGAGAGATTTCAGTTTTACCTACGCCTGTAGAGCCAATCATTAAAATGTTTTTTGGCATAATTTCATCTTGAAGCACCTTCTCTAACTGCATACGACGGTAGCGCGTTCTTAAGGCTAAGGCAATAGTCTTTTTGGCACTGTTTTGTCCTATAACATACTCATCTAAATACTCAACAATAGCTCTTGGTGTCATATTCATTGCTTTTCATCCTCTAAAACAAGGGTTTTAATATTGTGATTGGTGTAGATGCAAAGATCTCCTGCAATGTGAAGACTCTCTTTAACTAAAGTCTCTTCATCAAGTGAGGAGTGCTTTTTGAGTGCGCGTGCGGCTGAGATAGCAAAGTTCCCTCCACTTCCAATAGAAGCAATTTGCCCATCTTCTGGCTCAACAACATCACCATTTCCTGTAAGAATAAAGATATGTTTTTGATTTAAAACAATCATCATCGCTTCGAGACGGCGCAGAACTTTGTCTTTACGCCATGCCTTTGAAAATTCGATAACAGACTTAACTAAGTCACCTTTTTTATTGGCTAAGTGCTCTTCAAACATATCAAAAAGATTAAAAGCATCCGCAGTTGAACCTGCAAAACCAGCTAAAATTTCACCATGATGTAGAGTACGAATTTTAGTGGCATTAGCTTTTAAAACGGAGTTGCCAAAGGTTACTTGACCGTCACCACCGATAACGGCTTTGTTGAGACCTTTGTATGCGAGTATCGTGGTAGCATCAAACATTAGTCGCCAAGAACCTCTACATGTAAGGTTGCATGAATGCCGTGACCTAGTTTAAGATCAAGTTCGTGTGAGCCAACCATTTTGATATTTGTTTTTGCATCAATATGTTTTTTGTCAATCTCAATTTTATGTTGCTCTAAAAGTGCATGAGCCACTTCATCTTTTGTTACAGAACCAAAAAGGTGACCTGTTTCACCAAGTTTTTTATGAATCTCGATTTTGAGTTTATCAAGTTTTTGTGCCATTGCTTTGAGTGAGGCTATCTCTTTGGCTTCATTTTCAGCTTTGAGCTCTTCTTCAGCCTTATGAGCTGCTAATACCTCTGTAGTTGCATGTTTGGCAAAACCTTTTCCAATAAGAAAATTTTTACCATAACCATCTTTTACTTCTTTAATTTCGCCTGCTTTTCCAAGGCTTTTGACATCTTTTATTAGTAATACTTTCATTGTTTCTCCATATTTTTTTATTTACATGTAAGCGTAAATTAACGCTCTATTTCACCACCGTAAGAGATGATACCATGAGTCAAGTTTCCAACTTTGGAGTATCCCATATCATTTAACATACGCTGACAGTGTGCACTTCGGCTACCAACATGACAGTAGAGAATAATATTTTCATTTTTACTGAGTTTAGACTCTTCTAAAGTGTTAAAAAAGCTACTTGTTGGGATTAGTTTATCGGCCCCTTTGATGTGACCCATCTGCCACTCCATATGTTCACGAACATCTACGAGTTTAAATTGAACCATTCCAAGATTACGAGCTTCAAGAAGTGATATGATTTCATCAGCATCAAGTTCAGTTTTACTTATTAAGTGCTCGCACTCTTGAGCGCTTAAACCACGAGAGTGTTGATGAACAACCTCTTGCATGCCTAGATTAATGCGTTTATTTGCAGCAAACTCTGGAGTACAGAAGATTTGACAGTGACATGTACCACTTTCTGGAATCTCTTTTTCAATAGCAGGAGTACAAGGGCATGTGCGATTATCCACACTTTGAGGCTTTCCATCAATCTCTTCAACCATAAAACAAGGACAAAAACGTTTTTTGTACATCAATTTATTGCGAGTAAGTCCAAGTTGAACACCTTCATTAATCTCAGTTTCTGGATTATATACCCAGTTAAATTGTTTAATTACCTTATCTGTAAAACGTACTGTCTTTTCTAATTCTGCTTGAAATTCATCCGAATTCATATCTATTTTAATAATACTCATATTTTATCTCCTTATTTTCTTCTTGCTTTGCCTTCAATGATAAAACGCAGTGCATTGAGCTTTATGAAACCTGCTGCATCTTTGTGGTCATATACTACATCTTCTTCAAAAGTCGAATACTCTTCACTAAAAAGTGATTTTTGCGAAGTTCTTCCTACAACGATAACATTGCCTTTGTAGAGCTTGAGTTTTACACGACCTTCGACATGTTTTTGTGTTTTGTCTATAGCTGCTTGAAGCATTTCACGCTCTGGTGAAAACCAAAAACCGTTATAGATAAGTTTTGCATAGCGCGGCATCATCTCATCTTTAAGGTGTGCTTCTTCGCGATCTAGTGTGATAGACTCAATAGCTCTATGTGCTTTGAGCATAATCGTTCCACCTGGCGTCTCATAGCATCCACGCGCCTTCATACCTACAAAGCGGTTTTCAACAATATCAACACGACCAATGCCGTGCTTTTTTCCTAGGCTATTTAACTCTTCTAACATTGTAACTGGGCTTAACTCTTTGCCATTGAGTGCAATTGGATCACCATTTTTGTAGTCGATTTCAATGTATTCAGCTTCATCTGGTGCATCTTCAGGAGAGACGCTCCAGAGCCACATTGCTTCTTCTGGTTCGTTGTTTGGATCTTCTAATAATCCACCCTCGTAAGAGATATGCAGAAGGTTTGCATCCATAGAGTAAGGTGATTTTTTCCCTTTTTTCTCAATGCTTATGCCGTGCTCTTGTGCGTAAGCAAGAAGTTTTTCTCTTGACATCAAATCCCACTCTCTCCATGGAGCGATAACAGTGAGTTCAGAGTTAAGGCTAAGATACCCAACTTCAAATCGAACCTGATCATTTCCTTTTCCTGTTGCACCATGAGAAACACCATCAGCACCGACAAGCTTAGCAATTTCAACTTGTCGCTTAGCAATAAGAGGTCTAGCGATAGATGTTCCTAAAAGGTATTCACCTTCATAAATTGCATTTGAGCGAAACATTGGAAAAACATAATCTTTTACAAATTCCTCACGCAGATCATCAATAAAAATATTTTCAGGCTTAATCCCAAACTCAAGCGCTTTTGCGCGAGCAGGCTCCACCTCTTCACCTTGACCAATATCAGCGGTAAAGGTAACGACTTCACAATTGTATTCATCTTGTAACCATTTAAGAATAACGCTGGTGTCAAGACCACCCGAATAGGCTAAAACAACTTTTTTTACTTCTCTTTTCATACTGCTTCTTTGAATAAATAATTTGGTGATTTTATCTAAAAGTTACTAAAAAAAAGCTCTATAAGAAAAAGTTGTTGCAGAATTTAATGAAAATATTAGAAGAAATGTATGTGAATAAACCCAATTTCTTGGTTTATTCGGCAATTTTTGTTGTCTCTCTCCATGCTTCGAGAAGACCTTTAATGACACTATTAACCTCTTCTATTTTTTCTGTATTGTCTTCAATATTTGCTTCCATTAATAGTTTGATTTGATAATTATAAAGACCATTAAGATAGTGAGAAATATCTCCATGAGAAAAATCTAAAGTCTGTATGAGTTCAATAAAAATAGCCATACTGCGATTTATCCAATAGGTGCGTTTTTCTATATCCCCATTATTGATAGATCGTATCGCTTGCATATTGAAGCGAAGTGTCCCTTCATAAAGCATCTCTATAAGCTTTTGGGGTGACTCTATTCCTATATTATTTTGAGCATAAGTGTTGTAGGCCAAATTGTTCATAATGTCATTCCTTGAAAAATATTTTTATTCTTTATGTATGTATAGCGAGTTTATTTAGCCCTTTTGATCAAATAAAAACCCATTGACTTCTTGAATCTTTGGTAAAAATTCTGCAGCTTTTTCTGCTGGAAAACGACTTATCAAGCGATTAGTCTGTGATTCAATAACAGAAACATAAAAGTCTTCAGATGTATTATCAAAGCCAAACTTTAGTGATGTTCGAAATGGACTAATCGAGTCATTTAACTCTTTTACAAGTGTCTCTACATCTTTTTCAGAATCAATTTTTTGCGCATTTTGATCTGAAATTTTCTCTTGATTTATATCAGATTTTTGGATTGCTTCAGTTCGATGTTGTTGCATCTGCACACTCTCACTTGGCTGTTGTGTCTGTGTATTTTGCATCTTTGCAACGTTTTGCATCAGTTCCATAATATCTCCTTTCTCTTAAGAATTGAATTTCCCTATCTCTTGAAAGTAGTATCGGCAAGGAAAAAATAAACTTTAGGCTTTTTTTGAGTAAAATTTATGTAATCTTCTATGAAAGGAATTAATAGATGAGTTTTGCAATCTTAGGTGGAGTTTTACTAAATATTGGTGCGTTCTTAACTTTTAAGGGCATGATTTTTCGTGCCGTTTTTATCTATTTGATTGCAGATTTATGCTGGGTTATTATGGCTTATGAGCGAAATGATTATTGGGGAATGTTTTTTATTTTAATAGGTATGCTATTTGGACTTCTTGCTTATTGGAAAATGAAGAGTGGTAAAATGCAAAAGGAGTTACATAAAAATGATATATAAGGCACAAAACAAAGAGATAGACTTAGAAAAAATTACAAGACTCTATCCTGCTGCTACGGTCAATGCTGCGGGTGAACGAGCTCAAGTTTCATTAGAATGGGCAGATATGAAAGCAGATGTGATTGAGATAGAGTCGTATGTTTTGGTTTTTGATATAGACCCCTTAGAAGAGGTGCTTAAAAATAGAATAGAGTTAGTGTATGAGACAAAAGAGGCACTGATTGTTGCTATGAATGATGTTGCGAAGTATCTCTAGCGCTCTTCTTCTCTTATCTTTTTATAGAGCTTTTCCATCTGTGCAATTTTATCACGTTGGGGAACTTTACGTGAAGCGATATAGCCGATGATATTTTCATTTTCATCATATTTTGGAATGATATGGACGATAACCCAATAAAACTTACTATCTTTTCGTAAGTTTTTAATATAGCCTCCCCAAATTTCCCCACTTTTGATAATTTTCCACATTTCAGCAAAAGCAGCCTTGGGCATATCAGGATGACGTAAGATACTGTGGGGTTTTCCTAAAGCTTCTTCTCTTGGATATGCAGACATCTCTACAAATTTTCTATTAACAAAAGTGATAATTCCTTTTGTATCTGTTTCTGAAATAAGGCTTCTTCCATCAAAAAAGACTTCTTCGTTAACAGGCTCTGGTCGTTTCATGGTATAATCCTGATGTCATTATGATAATAAGAAGTATAACATAAAATAATGTATGGCACCTTTAAAAACCCACGGTAAATCAAAACTAAGTTAGGAACAGATATTGTTTAAGTTTCATAAAAATATGAGATGAGAGTAAAATGACACAATTATTAGAGAAATTTAGAGAGTTACCAGAC